>JBBSLV010000062.1:0-12536 GCA_038233535.1 Tepidisphaerales bacterium
CGATCCCCCGGACGGCGCGTCATTCCGTTCGATCCCCAGCACTCCGCTTCGGTCGCAAAGCTCCCTGCGCTACGCCCCCGGGGCGTAGCGCAGCGGAGTCCCGGGGATTCTTCACCCTCACTCCTTCGATCCCTCCGGTCCCTTTGCACCACTCTGAAGGATTTCCTTTGCAGCATATCGCACCCGCGCCGACGGATCCTTCTCCGCGAGCACGTGCATCCGCGCCTCGACCGCTTCCGACCCCATCCGCCGGGCGCCCTGCATCGTGTTGATGAGATAGCGTTCCTGCTCCTGCTCGCTCAATTTGCGGAATACGGGATTCTTCGGGTCCGTCTCGCGATCGTACACATTCAGGGTCGATAGCTCGTCACGATCGAGCAGCATCAGGATGGTGTCCTCCACGTGGCGCTGCTCGAGCTGCGCCAGCGACAGCGCCGATGCCCACACCAGCTCCGCGTTGCGCGGATCGGAATCGCGCATCGCTGCGTGCAGCGCCGCGATCACCTCCGCGTCCGCCGGCGTCGCGAGCGGGCCGAGCACCGTCGCGGCGGCGAGGCGCGTGTCGAGATCTTCGGTTGGATCCGTCACCTTCTCGATCAGCACGGGCAGCGCGTCGCGGACCGCGTCGCTGCCCGTCATGTACGCCAGCGCCAGGATCGCCGCCTTGCGGTCGGCAAGGTTCGGGGAGTCGGCGTAGCGCAGGAGCGTCCGGACGGCGGCGGCGCTCGCGTCGCCCGTCGCCAGGCCGGTGGCCTCGGGGTGTCGCGCGTCGCTCTGCCACGTCCGGCCCAGCGCCAGCAGCAGGAAGTGCCGGACATCCCCCTCGTCGCTCGTTGTGTGCTTGTCGATGATGTCGATCAGGTCGGCCGACAGTGCCACGCGCTCGGGACCGGTCATCCCACCCTTCATCGTGTCGGTCAGCGCCTTGGCGTCGAGAAAGCGCTGCTTCGACCCAGGACCGATCAGCATCTGCGCCGTGCGGCCTCCGCCAGGATTGCGCAGGCGCGTGAGCAGCTCGTCCGTCGTCGGCGTCCCCCCCGCGAGGCGACCGATGAGAAACATCACCCCCACCGCCGCCCCGACGATGAACATCGGGATGAGGAACAGGCGCACGATCAATTTCACCGACGGCGGCTCGATAACCGGCGCCCCGGTGACGAGCGGGTCGACCCCGCCGGACGGGGCTGACGACGCACCCGGCGCCCGCAGCGCCTTCACGTCGGACGGCATGAGCAGTTGATCCATGTCAATCTTACGTCGGCACGACGGGTGAGGATTGCTTCACGATGCACCGCATTACAAGTTTATTCGCAGGACGATCGTCTTACAATCCGATCCATGGCCCGCAACCGCCCCCACGACCCCTCCCGCCGGTATCACGATCGCGTCGCGCGTCAGTACGACGCGATTTATGACGACCCGTATTGGGCATTCCACGACGAACTCACCTGGCGGAGCGTGAAACCGCACCTCCCGCGCGACACGTCCGCCGAGTGCGCCGACCTCGGCTGCGGGACGGGCAAGTGGGGTTTGAAGCTGCTCAAGAGCGGCTTCGCCACCACGTTCGTCGACCACGCGGCGGCGATGATCGAGAAGGTGCGTGAGAAACTGGAAAACAACCCGCGGGCGAAGAAGGCCAGGCTAATCGTCGCCGACATCGTCGAGATGCCCGACGTGCCGAGCGCGACGTTCTCCCTCGTCACCGCCATGGGCGACCCGCTGTCGATCTGCACCGACCCCGTCCGCGCCGCCCGCGAGATGCACCGCATCGCCAGGCCCGGCGGCGTCGTCATCGCGACGGCCGACAACAAGCTCGCGGCCCTGGAACACTTCGTGACGCGCGGCAACCTCGACGCCTTGGAGGAGTTCGTCCACACCAGCCGCACGCAATGGCTCACCGCCGACGAGCGCGAGCAGTTCGAGCTGACGACATTCACGCCGGCGTCGCTGCGCAAGCTGTTCGAGAAAAGCGGGTTCGAGGTGCTGGCCGTCGAGGGCAAGACGCTGATCCCCGTGCGAGCCAACAAAATCCTCCTCACGCGCGACCGTGCCGTCGAACGGCTGCTGCGACTGGAAGCCGAGCTGTCAAAAGACCCCGCCGCCGCGGCGCGGGCGGGGCATTTGCAGGTCGTGGCACGACGAACGCTCTGATCTCGAAGAGGGTGAAGCACAAAGAGGGTTCAATTAATTCTGAATTGACTACACCGCCCGTTCAACCTCTTCGAGCGAGGTGACACCCTGGGCGGCGAGGAGGTAGCCGGAGTCGGCGAGCTTCACGAACTTTGTGCCGGCGAGCGATTTCTGGATGTCGCCCATCGTGGGGGTCTTGAGCATCACTTCGCGCATCGCTTCGCTCACCTTGAGCAACTCGAACACCCCGCGCCGGCCGGCGAAACCGGTGCCGACGCATTTTGGGCAGCCGCGGGGCTGGTAGATTTTTTCGACGCCCTGCCCGGCCTCGCCCATCTTCGTTAGCTGCTCGGGCGTCGGCTTGACCGGCACCTTGCAGGCGGGGCACAGCTGCCGCACGAGTCGCTGCGCGAGCACGAGCTGCAAGCCCGAGGCGACGAGATATGGCTCCAGGCCCAAATCGAGCAGACGAAAGATCGTGCCCATCGAGTCGCGCGCGTGGACGGTCGAGAACACGAGATGCCCGGTGATGGCGGCCTGGAGCGCGATGCGGGCCGTCTCGGGGTCGCGGACCTCGCCGACAAGGATAGCATCGGGATCCTGTCGCAACACGCTGCGCAGCAGGGCCGCGAACGTGTTGCCCTGCGCTTCGTTGACGGGAATCTGCGTCACGCCGTCGAGCTGGATTTCGATGGGATCCTCGATCGTAACCACGTTGCGCTCCCCGACGTCGATGTCGCGGATGACGGCGTATAGCGTGCTCGTCTTGCCCGAACCCGTCGGGCCGCAGACGAGGAACATCCCGCTGTCCTGTTTCATCGCGGCCGTGATTACCTCGTACATCCATTCGGGAAGCTGAAGATCCCAGACGTGATACGGGGTGTTGGCGGTGTCGAGGATTCGCACGACGAGCTTCTGCCCGAACATCGCCGGCGCGAAGCTGACGCGATAATCCACGCGGCGGTCGGGCACGCGCGAGGAGAAATGCCCTTCCTGCACGATGTTCCGCTGCGCGATGTCGATGTCGGCCAGCACCTTCACAAGCGACGTGACGCGGATGCCGACTTCCCTGGGCAGCCGGACGGTGTCGACCATCGTGCCGTCAACGCGGACGCGGACGGAATAATCGTCCTGCTTGGCCTCGATGTGGATGTCGGATGCGCGGGTGCGGAAGCAGATGAGCAGGATCAGCCGCAGGACGCCGACGGCCTCGCGAGCCTGTTCGATCGGTTGCTTTTTCGGCTTTTCGGTGCTGCCCTTCGCCGGGTGGGCGAGGCCCCCGCGGGCGTTGACCAGGGCGATGTCGAGTTCCCCGAACTTCTTATCCGTTAGCGACTCGGCCGTGCGGACGAGGACTTTCTCGTAGTCGGCGACGTCGGGCTCGGCTTCTTCCTCATCATCGAAGTCGACGATGACGTCGACGACCTTCGGTCCCGCCGGCCCGGGCGCGACGAGCTTCATCGTCGTCTTTCCAACCGTGACGGTATCGCCGTCGCCGACGCGCATGACCTTCACGAGCTGCCCGTTGACCTTCGTGCCGTTGCTCGAGTCGAGGTCGCGGACCCGCAGCCCGCCTTCGGGGGCCTTCTCGATTACGCAGTGGTAGCGGCTGGCGTTGGCCTCGGCGAGGACGACGACGTTGCTCGCGTGCCGGCCGATCGTGATCGGCTGATCGTTCAGCGGCACGTTGCGCCGGCCCTCGGTGTTCTGGATCTCAATGTACGGCTCGGGCATCAGATCGAAGCTCCCTCGCGGCACTCTACCGGTCGCACCGGGTCGGGTCCACAAACACATAGAACCGCAGATGAACGCGGATGAACGCAGATAAATAAAGCCACCGACGTTTCTCTTTCTGATCTGCGTTTATCGGCGTTCATCTGCGGTTCTATTCTCCTTTCGTCTCCACCTTCGGGAACAGCGGCAACCCTTCGCCGAGCTTGTGACCGGCGGGCAGGGGTGAGGTGAGCAGGTCGTCGATGCGCCGCCCGTCAGGATCGATCCCAAGCTGACGCAAACCCGCGGCGGCCTTGTCCGGCAGCACGGGCAGCAGCGCCGCCAGCGTCATGCGGATCGCCTGCGCGGACAGATTCAACACGGTGTCGAGGCGAGAAGTCTTGGCCGGGTCTTTCGCGAGTGTGAAGGGGGCGGTCGCGTCGATGTAGCCATTCGTCGCACGGGCCAGGTCGACGGGGAGCATCGCGCACTGCTGGAGGTCCAGCCGCTCGTACGCCGCCGCAATGGCTGCGGGGAGTTTCTGCATCTGCTCGATCAGCGCGCGGTCAATGTCTTCCAGCTCACTCGCCGCCGCCGGCAGCACCCCGCCGCGGTATCGACCGATCATCTTGACCGTGCGATTCAGACAGTTTCCGACCACGTTCGCCAGCTCGTTGAACGACTTCATGAAGTCGGCCTGCGAGAAGTCCAGGTCGCTGCCGAACGGCGCGGCCCGCAGCATGTAGTACCGCAGCGCGTCTTCCGAATATGCCGACGTGATCTCACAAAGTTTTTCCAGGTCGATAAAGTTCCCGGTCGACTTCCCCATCTTGCGACCCTCGGCCGTCCACCAACCGTGCGCGAACACCTTCTTCGGCAACGGCAGCTCGAGCGCGAACAGGATCGCCGGCCAATAGACCGTATGAAACCACATGATCTCCTTGCCGATCAGGTGCACGTCGGCGGGCCAGTACCGGCGGAAGTTCGAATCGTCATCACTGCCGTATCCCAAGGCGGTGATGTAGTTGCTCAGCGCGTCGATCCACACGTACAGCACGTGCCCCCGATCCTGGGGCAGCGGGATGCCCCACTTGAGCGTCGCCCGGCTGATCGACAAATCCTCGACGCCGCCCTTGAGCTTGCTGATCACCTCGTTGCGGCGCGACTCGGGCAGAATAAAGTCGGGGTTGGCGCTGATGTACTCCAGCACGCGCGGCGCGTACTTCTTCAGCCGGAAGAAATACGTCGGCTCCTGATATCGCACGAGCGGCTTGCCCGTCACCGACGACTTAAACTCGTTCGCCTTGGCCTCGGTCTCGGTGACGAATTCCTCCTGGCCCTCGTCATACCAGCCCTCGTACCCGCCGAGGTAGATGTCATCCCTGGCGACGAGCTGCTCGACAATCCTGGTGACCGCGCGCTTATGCCGGTCGCTGGTCGTGCGGATAAAATCGTCATTGGTGACGTGGAATTCCTTCCACACGTCCTGAAACACCTTCACCACGCGATCAACGAGTTCCTGCGGCTGGACCTTCAGCGCGTCGGCCGTCTTCACCATCTTAATGCCGTGCTCGTCGGTGCCGGTGAGAAAGAACGTGTCGTCACCCTTGAGCCGGTGGTAGCGGGCGATTGTGTCGGCGCAAAGCGTCGTGTACACGTGCCCCAGGTGCGGCTCGGCGTTGGGGTAGTAGATCGGCGTCGTAATGTAGAACTTGCTCATAATCGCGAAGCATTGTGCGGGCGTTGCGTTGGAAATCCAAACGCGCGGTCTGCCGTACAATGCTGCGATGCGCGAGAAGCCTTCTTTCCTGATCGGAGTGACGCTGCTGCTGATCGCGACGGCGGCGGGAGGTCTGTGGGTGCGAAGTTTCTGGGTGTCCGATTGGCTCGGGCTGCTCCGACGGCACGAACCCGGACGCGTGACCCAGATCGGCGCGGCGACGCTCAGCGGATCGTTCGCGGCATACATCGGCCGGCCGAACGACTCGGACCACGACGACCCGCGCGACACAATCGTTCAGTTCAACCGGCAGCGGGTCGGCGATGCGATGATCCATCCCTTCTCGCCAGCCGGCCCGCGCCGGCTCGGGTTCGGATGGTATCGGGATGCGACGAACCACTTCCACCAGATCGTCGTGCCCGGCTGGTTCGCCGCGCTGATGGGCGGCGTTCCGGGTGCGATCCTGCTACGGCGCGGCCTGAGAATCCGACGCCGGCGACTATCTGGCGCGTGCATCCGCTGCGGCTACGACTTGCGCGCCACGCCCGACCGCTGCCCCGAGTGCGGAGCTGCTCCGTCACTGCAATCGAATCGAATGCCTGACGAACCTGCACTACACTGAATGGATATGCCGGATTTTGTGTCCCGCGCCGGGCAAAAGCTGGACCACGCGCTCGCGATGTTCAACATCGACGTCGCCGGCTGTGCCTGCGCCGACCTCGGCTCGAACACCGGCGGGTTCACCGACTGCCTGCTCCGGCGCAGCGCTGCCAGGGTGTACGCCATCGACACCGGCTACGGCGTGCTCGAATGGAAGCTGCGCAAGGATCCGCGCGTCATCGTGATGGAACGGACGAACGCGATGCACGCCGTGCTCCCGGAGCCTGTCAGTATCGTGACCATCGACGTCGCCTGGACGAAACAGCAGCACATCCTCCCGGCCGCGCGACGCATGGTGACGGACGATGGGCACGTCGTGACGCTGATCAAGCCGCACTACGAGGCCCCGCCCGGTCTGCTCCGCGGCGGGGTGCTGGATGAGTCCAGGGTGGACGAAGTCGTCGAATCGATCCTCCCGCAGATCGCCGTGGCGGGGTTTATGCTGATTGCGCGGACGTTAAGCCCCATTAAGGGCGCCAAGGGCAACGTCGAGGTGCTCGCACACCTTCGGCCTCTTGTCCCCTCTCCCTGTAACCGGGGAGAGCGTTAGGGTGAGTAGCAGCAAGCCCTCACCCCGGCCCTCTCCCGGAGTACCGGGAGAGGGAGTAAAACGAAGGACATGGGAAGCATGATTCGCATCGCGATTGCCGGCGTGGGGAACTGCGCGAGCTCGCTCGTTCAGGGGATTTCGTTCTACGCCGCGCATCCGGACGATCACACCGGCCTCGCTCACCCCGAGCTGGGGGGATACCGCATCACCGACATCGACGTCGTGGCCGCGTTCGACATTGATGCGCGGAAGGTCGGCAAGCCGCTGCACGAGGCGATCTTCGCGCCGCCGAACAACACGATGGTGTTCTGCCGCGAGGTGAAGCGAACGAAGGTGATCGTGCAGATGGGCGAGCTGCACGACGGGGTGGCCGCGCACCTGGCGAATTATCCGCCGCACCAGCGGTTCGAGCCGGCGCCCGCGAAGCCGGTGGACGTCGCCCAGGCGCTGCGCGACAGCGGCGCGGAAGTCCTGGTGAATTTCCTCCCCGTCGGCTCGCAGCGCGCGACGGAGTTTTACGCGCAAAGTTGCCTCGACGCCGGCGTCGGGCTGGTGAATTGCATTCCCGTCTTCATCGCGTCCGACCCGGCGTGGGCGAAGCGCTTTGCCAATCGCGGCCTGCCCTGCGTCGGCGACGACATCAAGGCGCAGGTCGGCGCGACGATCACCCACCGCACGCTCGCCAAGCTCTTCGCCGACCGCGGGGTGCGCATCGACAGCACGTACCAGCTCAACACGGGCGGGAACACCGACTTCCTCAACATGCTCAGCCGCGACCGGCTCAGCAGCAAGAAAATCAGCAAAACCGACGCCGTGCAGAGCCAGCTCGACGTGCCGCTCGACCCCGACCAGATCCACATCGGCCCGAGCGATTTCGTGCCGTTTCTGAAGGACAACAAGGTCTGCTTCCTTCGGCTCAACGGCACGGGCTTCGGCGGTGTGCCGCTGAACCTGGAGCTGCGCCTGAGCGTGGAGGATTCGCCAAACAGCGCGGGCGTGGTGGTCGACGCGATCCGCGGGTGCAGGATCGCGCGGGACAAGAAGATCGGCGGCGCGATTGAATCGGTTGCCGCGTGGACGATGAAGCACCCGCCGGCGCAGATGAGCGATCCGGAAGCGCGTCGCGCGATGCAAGCCTTCGTCGAACAGTGACGGCGGTCACGGCGCGAGCGGCGAACGTGATGGGCTCACGAACAAGCGCCAGTCCCCCTCGATCTCATCGGGCATTTCCTCGGGCGCCCACCCCGCCGCTTCGATCTCTTCGAGGGTGATTGATCGAGCCGCGTCGGAGTTGAATACGCCGTAGATCGGATCCCACACCATCAGCGTGCCGGGGGGCGCTTCGGTGAGCATTGCCTCCGTCCACTCCACCCCGTCGGCGCTAGCGCCGGGGCCGGAGTCCATGAAGTAGAAAATCGCGGGGTGCGAGAGCATCAGAACGGGATATTTCTCCCGCGTTGGCGCCTCGCCGAGCCACGCGGCGATCTGCTTCGCCTGCTTCCAGTCGTCCATGTAAACGAGCGGCACGACGGGGTAGGCGAAGTTGACCAAGATTGGCGCCAGCGCCGCCGCTCCCGCCCACGCGAGCGGCCGGCGCCATTCGAGCCGCTCGAACACCCATTCCCACCCCTTGGCCGACAGCAGCCCCCAGAACGGCGCAACCGCCAGCAGGTAGCGCAGTTCCCCGTTGCTCGCCATCTTGCCCATGAAGTAGAGCAGACTGTGGCCGACAAGGATGCCCAGCGGGATGAGCGCAATCAAAGCCTGGCAACGGAACCCATGGTCGTGAAAGAGGATATAAAAATAGCTCCCGTCCCTGTTTTTATCCTCGTCCCTGTTTTCTTCCGCGTCCCTGTTTTTTTCTGCGGAGGAGTATGGTGCGCTTGGATCGGGGACGACACTTCGCCAGACGCCGATGACCATCGCCGGGAACATCAGCGGCGAGGTGATCACCGGCAGCAGCGCGACGAAGTGCAGCAGGTGCCCGCTGGGGTACAAACTCTCCTGCGCGTACGGCCAATTGTTTTTCACCCACTGCCACCAGACACCCTCGCGCCCGTACAGCTCCCACCCGGCGTAATTCCACAACGCCAGCGGAACGAACAGCAGGGGTAGCCAGTACCACTTGCGATGCAGCACCAGCGCCATCGCGGCCAGCGCGATGAAGCCGAATCCCTCCGGCCTCCCCGTCGGGCTGATGCCGACGAGCAGCGCCATGAGCCAGAACTGCCGCGCGCGGTACGCCCAGAAAGCGAGGATGATCACCGCCGCGAACGGCAACTCGGTCAGCTCGCTGAACGAATGCAGGAACACGAGCGGCTGCGCGAGCGTGAAAATCAGCGCCAGCGCCGGCCAGCGGTAGCCCTGAAGCTTCGCGACGCGCATCGCGCCCAGCCCGCATACGAGCGCGAGCATGCAGCTCATGATGCGCACGCCCGTGCGCTGCCCGATGGCCGCGGGGATCGCGTAAAGCCCCGTGCACAACGGGCGGCCCCAGACGTTCACCAGATGGTGCAGGTTCTCATGGATCGGCTCGCGCAGGGTCAGTCGCGCGTAAAGGTAGTGCGTGCAACTGTCGGCTTCGAGGAAGCCGTCGGAGGTGATCGCGCAGGTGATGGAGAGCGCGGCGAAGATGCCGACGGTGAGGAGAATAGCCGTCGCGCAGCTCGCGCGCGATTGCTGCTGCTGGGTTGGAAGCTCCGCCACCGCCACGTCTGTCATCCTGAGGTACTCCGAAGGATCTCCCGCGCTCCAACGTCAGAGATTCTTCGGAGCAGCTCAAGAATGACAAGGCGCGTTGGGCCGGATTCGTGATTTCGCGATTCATTCAGGCGATAAGCTCGTCCTTTCGAAGCTCCCGCCGCAATCCGCGCACGTCCTGGAGGAGTTCCTTGCGGAGCATGTAGCGAACCATCGTCGCGGCGCCAAACGAGAGGACGAGGACTTCGAGAGGCGTCGGCCCGTTGGCGCGACGCACCCAACACGCCGCGACGACCGCGCACGCGGGCCACTCCGCCAAGGCGATGATCCAGAAGTCCCGCCAGGGGCGCGGCGTGGCGAGAAACTCCCGCTGCGCCCGCACGTACCGCACGTGGAACAGCGCCGTCGCCGCGATGGCGAGCGGGTACGAATAAATCGCCGCGTGGACCATGCCAAAGGTCGGGAGCATGATGAAGAACGCGACGCCCGCCGGCATCCATCCCGCCGCCGTGGCGATGAGGAACTTCGCGATCGGCGAGGCACGGGGGAACGTGAAGTCGTACAGACGGCTGAGGTGTTCAAGGTAGCGAAACTGCTGCCTCATCGTCAGTTTGGATCGCCCGCGCTCACGCGCGGCGAAGTGGATCGGCACCTCGCGCACGTCCTTTACGCGCGCCTTGCACATCAACTCCAATGCGATTTTATATCCGAGCGGCGTGAGCCGTGTCGCCGACAGGTACGTCTCGCGGCGGAGGGCGAAGAAGCCGCTCATCGGGTCGTGCGTCCGCCCCGCGAATGGCCGCGCCAGGAACGTCGCCGCCCACGAATTCAGCTTGCGCAGCGGGCCCCACCTCTCGGCGGTGCTTCCGCCGGGGACATAGCGAGAACCGAGCGCGAAGTCGGCGCCGGCGTCGAGCGCCGCGAGAAGCTGGGGAATTTTTTCCGGCGGATGCTGCAAATCCGCGTCCATCACCACCAGCGTCCGCCCGTTCGCCGCCGCCATGCCCTGGAGCACGGCGCCGCTCAGCCCATCCTTGATGTTCTGCCGGACGATCAGCGCCAAAGGATACTGCTCGGACAGCTTCGCGCAGACGGCGTGCGTGTCGTCGCGGCTGTCGTCGTCGACGACGATCACCTCATATTTCGTCCCGTGCAGCACCTCGGCGATGCGCGGCAGAAGCACGGGCAGATTCTCCGCCTCGTTGAGCGTCGGGATGATGATGCTGATCTGCGGCTCGGACATCGCTATCGCTGATTATCGGCACGATCCGCCGGCCGTACACACACGCCCCGCGCCGGACCTCGGCAGCCTGCCATCCGTCGGCCACCGCGCTGGAGCGCCGCGCGATCATGCTTATAGTGATTCGCGCACAAAGGAAACCGCGATCATGGCCAAGCACAGCATCGTATTGATCCCCGGCGACGGCATTGGGCCGGAGGTGACGCGCGCGACCCGGCGCGTGCTTGAATCGGCGGGGTTGAGCGTCGACTGGGTCGAGCTTCCCGCCGGCGCGACGGCGATCGAGCAGGGGTTCGACAACGTCCTGCCTGAACGCACGGTCGCCGCCATCAAGGCGCACAAGGTCGCCCTGAAAGGCCCGGTGACGACGCCGATTGGCAAGGGGTTTACTTCGGTCAACGTGCAGCTGCGCAAGAAGCTGAACCTGTACGCCGCCGTGCGCCCGGTGCGCAATTTGCCGGGGATCAAGACGCGCTTCGACGGCGTGGACATGGTGATCATCCGCGAGAACACCGAAGGGCTTTACAGCGGCATTGAGAACGAGGTTGTGCCCGGCGTGGTGACGAGCCTGAAAGTCGCCAGCGAGGTCGCCTGCACGCGCATCGCGCGATACGCCTTCCGCTACGCCACCCGCCGCGGGCGGAAGAAGATCACGGTCTTCCACAAGGCCAACATCATGAAGCTTTCGGATGGGCTGTTCCTCAACAGCGCGCGCAAGATTCATGAAGAGGAGTACCCGAATATCGAGTACGAGGAGACGATCATCGACGCCGGGTGCATGAGGCTCGTGCAGAATCCCGAGCGCACCGACGTGCTGCTGATGGAAAATCTTTATGGCGACGTGGTGAGCGACCTGGCGGCGGGGCTGGTCGGGGGGCTGGGCGTGGTGCCGGGGTCGAACATCGGCGACGACGCGGCGGTGTTCGAGGCCGTCCACGGTTCGGCGCCGGACATCGCCGGAAAGGGCGTCGCCAATCCGCTGGCGCTGATCATGAGCGGCGTCATGATGCTCAACCACCTCCACGAGGAACCGATCGCCAGGAAGATCAAGGACGCATACGACGCCCTGCTCACCGAGGGCAAGACGCTCACGCGCGACCTGGGCGGCAAGGCGGGGACGGAAGAATTCGCCGATGCGCTGATCGCGAAGCTGAAATAGCCGGGTGGAGCAACACGTCCGATAACTGCGTAACTGCGCCGCCCCCGTGGCCGTCTCAAGTTCTTGCCTCCGGCGCTCGATGAACGGGGACAAGGATTCACGCTGAAACTGACCCCCCAACATCTCGCTGAAGTCGTCAACGCCCTCCAGGCTTCTCCCGCCGGCGGGAAGGGGTCCGAGAAGCGCCGCGCCACACGCATGGAAGTGCAGGGCAGTGTTGTGATCGCCCCGCTGGGCAAGGACGGCGCGGTCGGAAAGTCGTTCACCGCCATCACGCGCGACATCTCGTTCGTCGGTGTCGGGCTGCTGCAATCCAAGCCGCTGGACGAGCATCAGCAGATCGTCGTGCGCCTCCCGCGCGGCGTGAAGCCCCCGCTGTTCATGCTCTGCGTCGTGATGCACGCCCGGCCGCTGGCCGACGGGCTGTACGTCATCGGCGCCGAGTTTCTCAGCGTCGCGGCGGGCATCAAGGAAGAGCAACTGCTCGGCCAGGCGGGCGACACCGAGATGCTGCGCGTCCGGCAGTTGATCCTGAACTGAGCAGGACGACCCCGTCCTCCTGGATCACGCACACCGTTCACCGAATATCCACACCCGTGAATCGCCGTGTGAAGCGCCGCCGCTTGCGGCGGGCTTTCTTCGGTCGCGAAAAGGAGAACCCGCG
>JBBSLV010000063.1:0-12468 GCA_038233535.1 Tepidisphaerales bacterium
ACAGCTCGATCCGCGCGTTCCCCTGCGTGCGGAAGAGGAAAAACAGTCCTGCGAAAGCGTAACGGAATGAGCGGAGGAGGCGGCGGATCACGTTGCGCTTCCCCTAGTTGCTGAAGAAAGCTTGTCCGACGTGCCGCGCGACGATCCGGTCCGCGTCGCGCCCCGCGGCGGTGAGCAATCGTTCCATCGGCTCGGTGTCCGGCTCATAGCTGAGGCGGAACGTGCTGTGGTGCATGCCCAGAACCCGCGCGGCGCGGACGTGGTCGGCCATCGCCAACGCCTGCTCGGGCGTGGCGTGGGCCTGCACGTACGGGTCGTACGCGCCGATGCCGAGGACGGCGAGATCGACATTGCCGGCATCGCGAAAGTGGTCGCCGTACGCGGTGTCGCCGCCGTAGAGCACGCGCCGGCCCCCGGACTCGATGACGTACGCGTTGAAGCCGCGGTGCTCGTCGTAGAACGTGCGCGCGCCCCAGTGTTGCACTTTGCGCGCGGCGATCGTCGCCGGGCCAATCGTCCTGCGCTCGCCCCAGCGCAACTCGGTCACCTTGCGGAAGCCGAGGTCGCGGATCAGGTCTGCCGTGTGATGCGCGGTGATGACCGGCACGTGCTTGTTCAGGCGCACGAGCGTCGGGCGGTCGAGGTGATCGAAATGCGCGTGGCTGAGCAGGATCAGGTCGAGTTTCGGCAGCTCGCGGATCGTCAGCGCCGCCGCGGTCAACCGGCGCGGGCCGCCGGTGATGACGCCCAGACCGAGACCGACGCGGTTGGACATGACCGGGTCGGTGAGGATCGTCATCCCGCCGACGCGCAGGAGCACCGTCGCATGACCGATCCACGCGGCGGCGAGGTCGTGGTCCTCCCATCGCGACAGATCCGGAACGAACGGAGCGGCGGCGGGCGGATTCCAGTCATCGAGCACGCGCAATCGTCCCCGCCCCCTGCCCAGGAAATCCGCGACCCGCAGCGTCGCGGGTCGTGCCTTGGCGAAGTTGGAAATCGCGCGCCAGTTGCTCAATGCCTCATGACCCCGGTTATGTGGTTCAACCATTACTTTATACGATGGACCCGATCGATCCGTTCAGCAATTCGATGCCGGGCTGAAGCGGCGCATCCGCTGTTCCTGGAAAATCACGCGATTTCCAGCCCGATGGGATAATGGTCGCTGGCGTACGTCGCAAGCCGATCCCGCTCGATCCACGCCCGGCGCAGACGCGGCAGCTCGATCCCGTGCGTGAACAGATAATCCACGCGCTGTCCGGGATACTGCGTCGAAAACGTGCCCGTCGTCTCGGCAACGGCGTGGTCGACGGCATGGAGCGAATCGACGTAGCCGGCATCCAGCATCGCCTGCACGACGCGGCGCGGCAGCATCCCGCCGTTGGCGTCCCAGTCCCCGCGGGTGCGCTCCTTCATTCGCGCAGGATCAATCTGCTGCGTCGGGGCGTTGGCATTGAAGTCGCCGCAGATCACGTGCGGACGCTTGGCATCACGCTCGGCGCGGAAGACGTCGAGCAGCACGGCCAGCTCGCGCTCGCGGATCGCCTCGTCCTCCTCGCGCCCGTGGGCGTGCAGGTGAACGACGCCGAAGATCACGTCGCCCAGCCCCGGCGTCGCGACGGTCGCATGGAGCAGCGACTTCTCCAGCTCCGGCCGAAGCGGTGCGTGGTTGATCGACTCGATGATCGTCCAGCGGCTCATCAGCACCGAGCCGTGCGCGTTCCCCGGTGCGTGGACGAAATCCATCTTCAATCGTCTGGCGATCCGCTCGACGACGGCCAGGTCTTCGGCTTCCACGAGCGCGACGACGTCGGGCCGCTGCGCTTCGATGACTTCGGCGATCGGATCGGCCCGGCCTTCGCCGCCGTCGAGGATGTTGTAACTCACGATGCGCATGGCGACCGGTAAACCTTCTCCCGCTTACTTCTTTATCGGACGCACGGGGCCGCTAAACGCGCGACATTCGCCGCAACCCATTTGTCCGCATGAGGTTCGCGTGGCATGGATTAAGGGGCATCGTAGTGTTTCAGGACCGGACACGAAAGGCACATGGAAACCAGCAGACCCCGCATCGGCGAATTGCTCAGCGAGATGGTCGACCTCAGCGGTCACGACGTCGAGGAGATTCTGAACGAGCAGCACACGACCCACCGGCGCTTCGGCGAGATCGCGCTGTCGTGGGGCTTGTGTCAGCCGGAGCACATCCGCTCGGCGTGGTGCCGGCAGGTGCAGGACGCGGCCGGGTGCGAAACGGTCGATCTCGATCGCGACGGCATCGACGCACAGGCCGTATCGCTGCTCCCCGCGGAGCTGGCGCGCACTTTTCGCGCCGTGCCGATCCGCGCAAGCGACGCCGAGATCGTCGTCGCATCAGATGTGCCGCTAAGCGAGCGGGCGCGCGACCAGCTCGGTCGGCTGCTGAAGAAACACGTGAAATTCGTCATCGCCGCCAAGCGGCAGATCGATGCGGCGATCAAAGTGTATTACCCCGCGTGATCCGGACACCAGCCGCCGCCGCCAGGGAGAGAAGGACATACATGTGTGACAATTCGTCGACGTGCAACCGGTGCGTTTCACAGCACCAGCGGACCGCGTCGCTGCTGATCAACCTGGGGTTGCGGCCGTCGCCGGTGACCGGGCCGGTAACGTCGGCGCTGATGCCATCGCGGGAGCCAGAGCCGGCGCGGGAGCCAGAGCCGGAATCCACGACGCTTAGCGCGACGCCGCCGCCAGGCGGGCGCCTTCCGACGTCGGCGCGAGCACCGTCGCCGGGCGCAGCGTGCGGATGCGCTCGGCCAGCGTCTGCTGCTGCGCAAACAGGGCGCGGTTGACGGAATCAATGGCCCGGTCGTCGGCGCGGTAGATGTCGCCGGTGAGCGTG
This sequence comes from Tepidisphaerales bacterium, assembly GCA_038233535.1. Classification (GTDB taxonomy): domain Bacteria; phylum Planctomycetota; class Phycisphaerae; order Tepidisphaerales; family Tepidisphaeraceae; genus DASYWJ01. Next base: position 2,882 of record JBBSLV010000063.1, read on the forward strand.
CGCGCGATGGCGCTCTCGACGTACTCCGTCCGCGCCGTCTCCTGCCACTCGGCGCGGACGATCACGCTGATGCCGCCTTCACCGAAGCTCAGCAGCCCCCAGCGCGGCGGGAGGTCTTTTTTCTGAATGATGCCCGTCGGCGCCAGCACGTAATGCAGGTTCGCCATCGGCTGCATGAGGCACGACGCGAACTTCCCCAGCCCCACCGTCTGCCGAAGCCGCCTGTGCTTGCGCCGGCCCCTGGCCTTGCCGTTGCTGTTGCGCTCCATCATGCAGAGCATCATCTGGCCGTCCGGGCACTTGTCGGAGAGGAAGTCGGAGCGCGACGCCTTGCACTCGATAAAGCACACCTGCGGCAGCTCGCGCGGCTGAAAGAGGTAGTTGTGGAACGCCTTGAACAACCCCGTGCCCACGGCGTCGATGATGCCCAGGGGCTTCAAACGCACCTCGGCGGCGATGCAGCGGTAGCCCATCCGGTACAGCCACCGGCAGGCTTCCTTCTTGAGCGTCTTGTGTAAGTCCGTCTCGCCCGGCATGAGGCACTCCGTTGCCCGCGACGGCGACGCCCCACGGTGCGCGAAACAACTCGCCGCGCGCGGGCGTCACCCAACTTGGAACCGCGATTGTAAGTGAGGTGAACGTTAGGTCAATCGCACCACGGAAAAGCATCTGGGACGATCTGCACCCCGGACGTTCGCACCAATCTCATTTATTAATAGCCGCCCCGCTTGCAGGGCGCGACGCGAGCAATTCGCGCAGCCGGTGCGGGTCGAACTTCATCGGGGAAGCCGGCGCATCGTCGCGCCCCCGGCGGACGGCGATCAGCTCGGCGGCGATGCTCAGGGCGATCTCCGGCACCGTCACGGCGCCGATCTCCAATCCCACGGGCGCGTGAATCCTGCATAGCACATTGATGTCCGCGCCCTGCGCGAGCAGGTCGCCGAAGATCGTCATCACCTTGCGCTTGGACCCGATCAGCCCGACGTACTTCGCCGGCGAGTCGAGGACCGCGCCGAGGGCCGCGCCGTCGTGACGGTGGCCGCGGGTGACGATGACGACGTACGTGCGCGCGTCGATGGGAAAGCGGCGCAGCTCGGCTTCGATATCGCCGACGATGCGATGCGCCGCGCGCGGGAACCGCTCGGCCGCGGCGCAGTCGGCGCGGTCGTCAATGACCGTCACCTCAAACCCGAGCGTGGTCGCGATGTCCGCCAGCGCCTGCCCGACGTGCCCGGCGCCGGCGATGACCAGCCGCGGCGCGGGCTCGATCTGATCCACGTATGCGGGCGCCCCGGCGCCGTCGGGATCCGGCAGCACGATCGACGCGACGCGGCCATTCGCAAGCTGCTCCGTCGCGCGTGTGAACGGCTCGGCCGACGGTGGGCCGTCGAGCAGCTGGACGAGGATGTCCATCGTTCCGCCGCAAATCAGCCCGTCGTCCCAGCCGTAGTCGTGGTCAAGGCGGAACTGAAGCCGCCTGGACATGCCCGCGGGCAGCAACTCGAGCGCGCGGCGGCGCACCTCGGCCTCCACGCACCCCCCGCCCAGCGTGCCGATCGTGCGCCCGTCGGCGAGCACCAGCATCTTCGCCCCCGCCTCCTGTGGCGTGCTCCCGCGCGACCCGACGACGACGCACAGCGCAACCCGCTCCCCGGCGTTGCAGCGCGTGATGATTTCGCGGAGGACGAGTTCCATGCGTCCTGCGAGTATAGACGCAACACCGGCAGAAAAAACGGGAGGGAACGCCTGTCGCGACGTGTCAGAATCGCGAAGAAGAATTTGCCACCGATGGGGCACCGATGAGCACCGATAAGACGATGCATTTCATCGGTGTTTATCGATGCCCGTCAGTGGCAAAAACATCTTTGAGATAATCTCTTACTCCTGGTTGTCGTCTCCCGTGGCAGCGCCTTTCGCCGCCCCCGCGCGCGGGCTGGCTTTCAGCTTTTTCGCCTCCGCTCGATCGGCTTGCCACGACAGATGTCCGTCGAACTTCCTGGAGAGGGCCATCTGGTCATCGCTGGCGATTCCGTCGACGGTGACCTTGTCGACGCTGGAGTCGGGCTTGCACTGCCCGACGATGGTGAGCTTGTCGCCGAACTTCCAATCCATCGTGCACTCGACGCGGTGGTCGCGCGTGAAATAAAACCCGTCGAATGGGCCGAACGACGTGCTGCCGCGAATCTCGACCTTGTCGGGCATCCGCCACATGATCGTTGGGGCGTCGACGAAGTAGACGTTGGTGACCTGCGGGTGGTACGGGATGCCGTCGGTGTTGTCGCGGTCCGGGTCAGGCGGAGCCATGGTGGCCTGGTCCATGTCATGGATGACGCGCATCAACACCGAGCGGGTTGAATCCTCGCCCAGCGGTTGGGCCTTGTCCCACTCCGCGACGGCTTTGACCGGGCCTTGGCGGATAAGGAAGACCAAGAGCGGAATGAAGACGGCGGCGCCGATGATGACCTTGGCGAACGGGCCGAGGTGCACGCCCCCCGCCATCTTCGCGCCCTTGGCCGGCGGTGCGGCGCCGCGCTTCGAGCCCAGCGACGCGAACGTGCCCAATCCCCCCGCCGCCGGTGCGGCGCCTACGGGAACGGTGACCCCAGCGTTTTTGCCGCGTCCCGGCGCGGCGGCGGGCGATCCCCCGCTGGGCCTGTACGGGCGCGGCGCCGCCAGGGGCGCATCAAGACCCGGATCATCATCTCCCCAAGCCGATGCCGGCGCCACCGCAGGCGCGGCGCGACCCGGCTTCTTCGCCGGCGGGAGTTCGTCCTTCACATCGTATAGGTCATCGTCAACCGGCGCGGGCGCCACCGGCTTCCCCGCCATCGGCTTCCGCGACGCCGCAGCCGCGGTGGCCATCGCGGGGGCGGGGTTGGCGGCGGCAGCGCCCGGACCCGGGACGGTGATCGGCTGCTCACACCCCGGACACTTCACGCGCTTGCCCGCGTGCTCGTCCTTGGCATTGATCTTCCGCCCGCACGAACAAGTGAATGCAATGGCCATCGAACCCTACCCCGCCGGCTCACGCGCCGCCTGCGAACGACCTCACCGATCTGATGAAAAACGATGTGCGCCCCGCCCGCGCGCGGTGAAAAGCGCGCGGCCGCGACAGAGGGCAAAGTTATCAAATATCCCGGAAGCGCACAAACATTTTTAACGCCCGACAAGACCAGATTATTCACCGCGGATCCGGTAGAGTAGAGAACTGAACGCGCACGCGGACGTTCAGTTCTTCCTCCTCCGCATTCATCTGCATTCATCTTGCGGCTAAAAACCTGTCACGCCACCGCCGCCACGGGCTTTTGGGGTTGGAGGATCCACCGCCGCAGGTTGCCGGCCTGGCCTTCCCATGCGGAGCTTGCGCGCTGCTTCAGGAATGTCGCGAATAGACCGTCGAGCGCGGCGCACAGGTCGCGGAGCAGGGCGATGCGCTCCTCGAACAGCACGCGCGGGGTTTCCGCTTCCTCCACGTCCGGGAGCTTCGCGCTGTTGCAGCCGAAGGTTTCGGGGTTGAACGTGAGTGAATACTGGTTGCCGGCCTGTTCGAGGATCATGCCGGCCTTGCGCGGGAGCTTGCCGGAGCGGAGGGCGTCGCGGGCTTCGGGCATGTGGGTCGGGCCGTCGCCGCGGAGGGTGTCCTTGCCGGTCTGGCCGAAGGCGCAGTCGAGGTCGAGGGACCGGTCGATGAGGATCGACAGCTCGCCGGCCCCCCCTGCCCTCGCTTCGCCCGCGCTGCCGGTCTTGATCGTGCCGTTGCGGACTTCAAGCTCGTGCCAGAGCCAGAGGAGGAACTCGTTGCCGAGAAAATCCTTCGGCTCCGGGCCTTTCGTAACCCACGGATAGTCGGGGTATTGGCTCTCGCCTTCGGGGCCATAGACGAAGCGCGTGGGTTTGAGGTCTTCATAGTCGCGGCGGCGGCCCTTGGGTTCGAGGAGCTTGAGCGCGAGCGCGCCGGCGCTGAGTGGCAGGAGCGAGAGGCCGAAGGTGCGCTCGAAGATCTCCATCAGCTTTTCCAGCGACGATCCGCCGGCGGCGCAGTAGACGGTCTGCGTGGGCAGGTCCCAGAGGATGGGGATCAGCTTGCTCCGCCGGAACCGGCCGCTGCGGAGGTCGTCGTCGAGCTTTTGTTTGACGACGTCCTTGGCGTCGCGCTTCTGGTTCTTGCTGATGAACCCTGATGGATTCGTCGCGGCGACGGCGTCCTCCTCCATGATCGTGTACGCCTTCTTCAGCTCGCCGGGGACCTTATTGGTGTCGATGCGCAGGCCGAAGTGCAGGGCGTCGGCGAAGACGTTGTTGTCGAAGCTGAACGTAGCATCCAGGATGTGACGCCCGCCGCTCCAACCATATTCTTCTTCGTCGGGGATGCCGAGATCGCGCTCCTTCAGCGCGTGGGCGGCGAGCTTGTCGAGCAACTCCTGATCGATGGAGTTAGGCGACTTGCCCATGACGGCGAAACGACGAAACGTGATGGAACCGGAAGCGAACGGCATCGTGTGTGACCTTGGTTACGAGGGGATACGAACAACCTGCTCGGCAATGCCGCGCGTGAACAACGCTGTTTAGCAGCCCGTGCCTGGAAACCCAACCCCGTGTTGCGACGACGACAGGATTCGCGCATGTTATCCACAGTCCCGTCCCGCCCCGGCGCATCGGAAAAGACGGGGGAGCGACAGAACCACCACGACACAGAGGCATCTTCATGAAAAATACCGGTTTCGTTCGTCCCTTGCTGAGCGGTTTCTGCGTCTCGGCGCTTCTGTGGCTCCCCGCTTCGGCATTAGCGCAGGACAAACCCATCGCCGCGCCCGGTGGGTCTGGCACGACCAGCAAGCCGGCGACGACGACGGAAACGTCCATCAAGCAGGAATCGATCACCGGCGCGCAGAAGACGTTCCCCAGCGCGACCCCCGAAGCGGTCATTGACGTGACGCGGCGCATCTTCCCCGCCGTCGTGCGGCTCGACGTGGCGCAGGAGATTTATTCCCAAGGCAAGCGCAACCTTCGCCGCGGCATCGGGTCGGGCGTGATCATTGATAAGGAAGGCCGCATCCTCACGAACTACCACGTCGCCGGGCGCGCCGCGGAGATTTACGTCACGCTGGCGAACAAGGAGCGCATCCGCGGGACGCTGATCGGCGACGACCATTGGACCGACTTGGCGGTCGTGCAATTGGACATGGACGAGGTCAAGCGGAAGAACAGCAACTTCGAATACGCCGAGCTGGGCCAGAGCAACGACTTGCAGCCCGGCCAGGACGTGATGGCCATCGGAACGCCCTTCGGGCTGGCGCGCACGATGACGCTGGGTATCGTGAGCAACAACGAGCGGACGTTCTACCCCGACGAGATGACGATCGACGAGTACGAAACGGGCATGTTCTCCAACTGGATCCAGATGGACACGCCCATAAACCCCGGCAACTCCGGCGGTCCGCTCGTCGACATGACGGGGAAGGTCGTCGGCATCAACACCCGCGGCGGGGGGCAGAACCTGAACTTCGCCGTCCCCGTCGACACGGCCCGCGAGGTGATCAAGGCGATCCTCGAAAGCGCGGGCCCGGAGAAGAAAGGCAAGGTCGAGCGCAGCGATTTGGGGTTGGACCTCAAGCCGCTCCAGGACCTCGAATCGTTCTACGACATCGACATCAACCAGGGCGTGCTGATCAACAGTGTCGACCGTGGCTCGCCCGCGGCCAAGGCGGGCGTGAGGACGCAGGACATCCTGCTTGAGATCAACGGCAAGCCGATGAACGTCCGCTTCCCCGAGGAAGTCGCCCCTGCCCGCAAGATGATCGCGGACCTGCCCATCGGCACGGAGGTCTCCATGCTCGTCAAGCGCGGCAAGGAGAACCTGACCCTCACCGCCAAGACGCAGAAGCTCGAAGGCGCGGTCGGCGAAGAGAAGGAATTCAAGACCTGGGGATTGTCCGTCCGCGACGTGACCCAGACGTACGCCAACGAAGAGCAGCTTGAAGACGCCGACGGCGTGGTTGTGACGACGCTCAACCCCGGCTACCCGGCGCAGAAGGCGGAGCTGTCGTCGGGCGACATCATCCGCAGCGTGGGCGGGAAGGACGTCAGTGATCTTGACGAGTTCCAGGCGCTCTACGACGCATCCGTCAAGGAGAAGGACGCGCGCGTGCTCGTCGAAGTCATCCGCAACCGCGGCACCCGGCGGGCGGTGTTGAAGGTGGAGTATTGATTCGGGCACCTCTCCCCCTGCTCGCTTTGGGAGGAAGAACCCCACACTGAAATTATTGAGCATCCCTCTCCTCGTTGCATACCTCGCCGCCTTCGCGTCGGCGGTGGATGATTTGATGATGAGGAAATAGCCAGGCGGCCAGGAGTACATTGCGATGTCCCAATCCGTCCGTCGCGTGGCACGCGGCGTTGCCATGGAAGGCGTCGAGCTCACGGAAGCAAAGCTCACGCAGATGATCGACGCGCTGCACGCGACGGCCGATCCGATGGATCGGCGAATGGCGCTGCGCCTGCCGGTCGAGGGGTATGTCGATATCGCGCTGGTCACGCCCGGGGCGGCGCCGCAGTCGCGGCGGGTGGCGGTGTACGATCTGTCGCGCACGGGCGTGGCCATCATCGACCTCGACCCGCTGGAGTCCGGCCGGCAGTTCAACATGCTGATCCCACGGGAGGACCGCCGACCCATTGAGGTGCTGTGCCTCGCCCGCCACTGCCGGCCGCAGGGCGAGGGGTACATTATCGGCGCTCAATTCGGGGTCTCCTGGCTCAGCGCCGTGGGGGCCGCCGTCATCCCCCCGCGACCCCACGGGTCGCCCCACAGCAGTCGGTAAGCCACTATTTGTAGTCCGTATCCGCCTCATCCACGATATTTTGTGAAACATTTGACCATTCCCCGCGTGATGAGTGGGAGGCTATTATCCGATGCAGACTCTGGCCGTTTAAGGAATTCATGTGGCTTCTGTATTAGTTGTTGACGATGATGCCGATCATTGCGAGCTGATTTCGAAGATCCTGCAACGACGCGGGCACCGCGCCATCACTGCGCGAAACGGTTGGGAAGCCCTGCTCGTCCTCGATTCCTCGCACATCGACCTGATCATCCTCGATCTGATGATGCCGGGCATGGATGGTGCAACGTTTCTCGGCATCATGCGCAACGATAAGCGCCGCCGGCATATCCCGGTCATCGTCGTCACCGCCCTGTGCGAGGGTCCGCTTGCGCACCGCGTGCGGGCGCTGGACGTGAAGCGGGTGTTTTTCAAGGCCGAGTATGAGCTGAGCGAGCTGATTGACGCGGTTCAGCAGCAGCTATGCCCGCCCGAGGGCGGCGGCGCCCAGGCGGCGCACCGCCGGCCGCCGTTAAACTGACTCCTGCGTCCGTCCGTTCATGAGTCCATCACGCGGAGCCGACGATCACTTCTACGGATCAGCGGCTTCCCGTACCATCACCCCCATGGATGAACGCAGTTCCACCCCCGCGGGCGAGCCGCCCGCGCCCGCCGTCGCCGGGACATCGACGGCCAAGCCGCAGCAGCCTCACCGGGAAGAAAGCAACGTCAAGGAGACGATCGAGTCGATCCTCGTCGCGTTCATCCTCGCGTTTATCTTCCGCGCGTTCGTCGTCGAGGCGTTCGTCATCCCCACCGGATCGATGGCCCCCACGCTCCTGGGGGCGCACCTGCGGTGGAACTGCGCCGACTGCGGCTACGCGTTTGAATCCAACTACAGCAGCGCGCAAAGTGATGCCGAAGGGAATCCGATCATCCCCGGCCGCAGCGGACGGGCTCATCAGGTGAATTGCCCCAACTGCGGCTTCCGAGTGCGCCGTCAGGAAGCGCAAAATGTCCCGGTCCACTACGGGGACCGCATCCTCGTCCTGAAGTACCTGTACCTGTTTGAAGATCCCGCTCGCTGGGACGTCGTGGTCTTCAAAAGCCCTCACGACGTTCCAATGTACGCTCAGAATTACATCAAGCGGCTCGTCGGAAAACCCAATGAGTCGATTGTCATCCTCGACGGCGACATCTACGTCGCCCCCGGCGGCGCGAGCGACATCAACGACTTCCATATCCAGAACAAACCCCCCCACGTTCAGCAGGCGCTGTGGCGGGTCATCTATAACAATGACTATCACCCGCGCGGCCTGAGCCGTGCGGATGGGACGTGGCAGCAGCCGTGGTCTGTCCGCGACGGGAGCGGGTGGACGCTTGACGATGACGACAACGACAGACTCGGCGTCGCCGACCGCGTCTTCACGTTCGACAACGCGACCTCGGGTGGGACGATCCATTTCGACCGCGAGGCGAACCCGTCGAATTATCCCTTTTCCGACTGGCTCGCCTATAACGTTGAGGGGCCATGGGAGCCGCAGGTGGTCGGGGATCTGAAATTGAGGCTCGATTACACCCGCTCCGCCGGCGACGGTCCGCTGCGGCTGCGGCTTTCAAAAGGCGCCGACACCTTCATCGCCGAACTCACGCCCTCGACGGTCCGGTTGCTCAGGCGTGGCGACGACAGTGTTGAGACGGAAATTGCCAGCGCCCCATTCACGTGGGGCAGCGGACCGGTGCGCGTGGAGTTTCAAAACGTCGACTACCGCGTTTCGCTAACCTTGGACGGCGATGAGGTGCTGCACACCACGCCGCAGCAGTACCAGCCCGACGTCGCCGCTTTGCTCGACGCGTTCAACAATCGCGACACCCCGCCCCTCCCCGCGGTGGAAATATCCGCCGAGCGCCAGACGTCGCATATCGAGCACTTGGGCTTGTGGCGAGACATTTACTACACGAACCGCGGAACCCGCGTCACCAGCCAGAACCGGCGCACCAACGACCCCCTGTGGGCCAGCCCCCCATCCTTCCCCGATAACGTGATACACCTGGGCCCAAAGGAGTACTTCGTCCTGGGCGACAATTCACAGATGAGCCTCGATGCGCGCAGTTGGGCCGAAGACATCAACCTCGCGGACCTGCACGTACAGTCTGGTCGCGTGCCGGACCGGTTCATGCTCGGCAAGGCGTTCTTCGTCTACTGGCCGGCGGGGTATAAGCCGATCCGGTACGAGCGCATCCCCGCGATCACGCCGAACGTTGGGGACATGCGGTTCATTCGATAACCCGTCGCCCCCACGATCCACGGATGCACACGTCATCGTTCGAGGGGCGTGAGCGTTCCGAGACCGCGTAGCGTGGCTTGTTCTTCCGTGCGGAAGGTCCATCGTCCCGGCCAGTCGCGGTGGAGGACGTTGTCCAGCCCGTTCTGCACGCCGCCGGAGAGGACGACGTCGCGTCGGAGCGGCACGCCGCGGCTGCGGAGCAGCGGGAGCCGATCGGCGCTAGCGGCCGCGAGTGCGTCGACCAGCGCGCCCAGGATGTCGTCACGGGTCGTCGCGAGCGTGAACCCGCGGAGAACTCCGCGGCGCTGTTCGATGCTCGTGCGCTCCCCGGCGAGATAAGGCTCGAAGCGCAGGCCGGCATCTTTTTCATGCGGGGTCGCGGCGGCGACCTGTTTCCAGAACTGCGCGTCGGTGCAGTCGGCGAAGAACGTCTCGCGGCACCAGCTCAGTGCCGTCCCCGACGCCGCGATCGTCCCCACCGACA
>JBBSLV010000064.1:0-12431 GCA_038233535.1 Tepidisphaerales bacterium
CCCGATGACGCGCGGCATCCTCGCGACGATCTATGCCAAGGGCAAGGCGACGACCGAGCAGTGTCTTGACGCGGCGCGGAAGTTTTACGCGCGTCGTCCGTTCGTCCGTGTCACGGAGAAGCCGCCGCACACGAAGTGGGCCAGCGGGTCGAACCTCGCGTTCGTCTCCTACGCCGCCGATCCGGAGCGCAGCCTGATCATCGCGCTGGGGGTCGTCGACAACCTCGGCAAAGGCGCCGCCGGGCAGGCGGTGCAGAACGCCAACCTCATCACCGGCCAACCCGAAACCGCGGGCTTGGACGGCATGGCGCTGTGGCCCTAGTCGTGGCATGGGCATCTTGCCCATGGATGCGTGTACTCACACACATCGGGCGCAGCCCGATCCAGTTGGCCGCGCCGGCGGCTCTTTCTCTTTTCACGAAGAAAAAATCGCTCCGCGATTGCTAATCGCGGCTGCGCCGCGAGCATGTGAGTACACACGTCCATGGGCAAGATGCCCATGCCACGTGTGGATACGCACGTCCATGTGCGGGACGCTCATTTTGCACGGACATGCCGGCGATTAGTGCATCAGCTTCATCACCGCGAACCCCCCGATCAGCAGCAGCGTGAACGCGATCGACAGCAGGTTAAAATACCTGTCGATGAACTTCACGATCGGCTCGCCAAACTTCCACATCAGCCCGGCGACGAGGAAGAAGCGCAGCCCGCGGCCGATGGCTGAGGCGATGATGAACATCACCAGGTTGATGTGGAACACGCCCGCCGCGATGGTGATGACCTTGTAGGGGATGGGCGTGAACGCGGCGATGAAGACGACCCAGAAGTTGTACCGCTCGTACAGCCCGCCGACGTTGTTGAACTTTGCTTCGGTGAAGCCGGGGACGTAGTTGTAGAAGATTGCCTGCATCGCCTCCCACAAGCCCCATCCGATCGCGTAGCCCGCGAGACCCCCGACCACGCTGGCGATCGTGCACACCGTGGCGAACCAGAATGCCTTCCGCCGGTTCCCCAGGCACAGCGGCATGAGCAGCACGTCCGGGGGAATTGGGAAAAAGCTGGATTCCGCGAAGCTGAGAATCGCCAGCGCGGCCGTCGAGTGCTTGTGGTGGGCGAAGCCCAGCACCCAGTCGTACATGCGGCGATGGATCGCCCAGCGGCTCACGACCGTCGGGGCGGCGGCGGCGCGCTCGGATTCGGTTACCGGCGCATCTGGTTGAGCCGGGGTGGCCGGAGGGGTGGTGTTCGTCTCGTTCATGGGGTGGGCATCTTCGCCGCTGAATCCGTTTTCGCCAGAGGCGGAGAACGGAATTGACGAAAGCTTGGTATCCGGCAGAGCCGAACATATACTTCAGCACCGATGGCGAAGAAGAAGCTGCCCAAAACGCTCGCCCTGCTCGACGAGGACATGTGCACCGGCTGCGAAGCGTGCATGGTCGTCTGCCCTGTCGATTGCATCAGCACCATCCCGGGTCACCGCCATGAGTCGTCGTTTCAGGTCTGCACGATCGACCTCCCCCGCTGCATCGGCTGCACGCTCTGCCACCAGGTCTGCCCGTGGGACTGCATCACGATGATCCCGACGGACCAGTTCTTGCAGAACACGAACACCAAGCCGCAGCTCGAATAGCCTTGGCCGATACAGTTCAGCGCTTTATTCGCACTGTTTTTCGCGATGGTTGAGATGCGCGCCTGGATCTCGTTCGGCGGTTCGTCGCACGTTTGTTCCGCGAAACTACGACGCCGGGGTTGTCGCGGGCGTGCTTGTGGGCGTGTTCTGCCCGGGGCTGGTGGCGGTGTCCTGGTTGTTCGGCGGCGGCGGGACGCGGCCCTCTAACGTCTCCTTGTCACGGTCGATCTCGGTCGGGCGCGTCACCTCGGGCGCGTTGGGCTTGCCGGCATCCATGTCGTCGCAACCGCAGACGATGACCGCACCCAGACCGATCAGCATTAGCTTGTACATGGGCGCAACAATACAACCGCGCGCGGGAAAAGGCGGCGCGCGAAAAGCCGGTCGTGAGAATCTTGGGAAACAGCAGGTTTTGCAAGTGGGATCCGCGATGACGCAAGCGACGCCGAAGCCGGCGCGGCGGTCGGGACGTCGCTTGCGTCATCGCGGTGGAAACGCGTCGGTGGAAACGCATCGCGCAAGCAAACCCGCACGGCGGCGTGCCGTGCGGGTTTGAGTTTGCCTTAAATTGGTAAAGTCGTCCGGCACGAGCTAGGCGGTCGCGGCGGCCGCTTCGCGGACGTGGACCTTGCGGCCTTGGAACTCGACCTTGCCCTCGATCAGCGAGAAGATCGTGTAATCGCTGCCCAAGCCGACGTTGAAGCCCGGAGTGAACTTCGTGCCGCACTGGCGGATGATGATCGACCCGGCCTTGACGGCCTGCCCCCCGTACGCCTTCACGCCCCGGTACTGCGGATTGCTGTCGCGGCCGTTCTTCGTCGAGCCTTGACCCTTTTTATGTGCCATTTCGTTACCTCTGATGACCTGCGCGATTGCCGATTTTAGATTTGCGATTTGCGATTGGAAAGCAAGCCGCACGATTCATATGGACGAACGCCCCGCCGGAATCGACAGGGGCGGGAACAATACGCAAAAACGGCGACGGGTTCAAGTTGATCCCGCCGCCGCATGGTTTTCACAATCGTTTTCAATCGCAAATCGAAAATCAGCAATCGGCAATCAACAATTACCCTACCGCATCACCCACGCCTCGCTTCGCGTGTTCACGTCGTCCCTCCCTGGATACACCTCGTCGCCACGGACGTAGTAGTTCATCTGGAGGGTTTTGCGGAGGATGATCGTTTCGCCCTTGGCGTTTTTCAAGTCGTTGCCCTCGGCGTCCTTCAAACGGGCGATTTCGCCGCTGAGGCCGGTGAGGAAAATCGAGAAACTGCCCATTTCGGGCATCGGTTCTTTCCAGATGGCCACGCCGTCGCGGGCCTCGTCTTCGCCGATGCGGACTTCCCCCCCGATCTGCGTGAAGTGCTCGAGGTATTTGCTCTTTTCGCGGGCCTTGATCTCCGTGAAGACCTTGTACGGCACGTTGCGGTCGCTGCGGATGACCTGGCCGTCGTTTGTGACCATCTCGAAAACGGGGAGGAACGTGCGCGGCTCGTCAGTGGTGTTGGTGACCGAGTAAGTCATGTACCAGAATGCCTGGGGCGCCTGCCCGGGAAGCTCGACGACGATGCGCTTGGGCGCGCCGTGCGTGAACTTCAGTTCCCAGGTGATGGGGTACGGGCTGGGCTGGGGGAAGCTGCCCGCGCCGTCCCTCTCGGCCGCTTGGGCGAGCAGGAGGAGGCCGAGGACCAGCATTGGGGTGAGATATCGCATGGTGTGAATCTCCGCGGAAACGGGCGAGGCGGGTCCAGACGGATCTCGCGTTGCCCTTGCGTGGTAACCTGTTATTGTTTCGACGCGTGCGGTCGCTGTCAAATCCTCCCGTCCAGCGCGACGCCCCGGGTAAGCCCGCGGGCCGTCACCCGCAAATCCTCTATCGCCCGGCAGCCCACAACGAAATCGACGACGCCCTTCGCCTGATCCTCGCGACGGATGGAAAAGTCGCGAGCGACGAGCAGGTGCTGGATTTCCTGAACTTCGCCGTCCACCGCCGGATGGACCTGAACCAGGTCCGCGTCGCCGACAAATCGGGCCGGGTCGTATGGGCGGTGCTGCCGGTGGTCAGCCCCGGGCGGACGATGCTGCTGCTTTCGCCGCCGCGCGTGGGCCGTCATCTATCAGACACGGTGGCGCCGCAGTTGGTTGAGCACGTCGTCGCACATTTTTCCGCCGCGGGGGTTCACCTGGCCCAGGCGCTGATCGACCCGCGCGATACGTCGGCGATCGCGCTGTATCAATCGTGCTCTTTTCAGAACCTGGCGGAGCTGATCTACCTCCAGCGCGCGGTGCGCGCGTCGAACCACCCCGTTCTGCCCGAAGGCCATTACTGGACGTTCTATTCGCCGCAGAGCCACGCCGCGTTCGGGCGTGCGATCAGCGCGAGCTACGCGGGCAGCCTCGACTGCCCCGCGCTGAACGGGCGGCGCGGGATCGAGGACGTGATCGCCGGCCACAAGGCCGCCGGCGAGTTCGATCCGCGGCTATGGCAGTTGCTGTGCGCGGAGGGGCACGACGAGCCGCTGGGCGTGCTGCTGCTGGCGCGGTCGGCGCGGTCGGATGCGCTGGAGCTGGTGTACCTGGGCATCACGCCCGGCGCGCGCGGGCAGGGGCTGGGGGAGTTGATGATGCGGCAGTCGCTTGCCGTCGCCGGCGCGGCCGGTTGCGGGCTGCTCTCGCTCGCCGTAGACGCGCGCAACGCGCCGGCGCTGAAGCTTTACTACCGCAGCGGGATGTCGCGCGTGTGCACGCGGGTGGCGCTGCTGCGCGATCTGCGCGGGGAGGCAGCGGGCAGAGAAGAACACGATTCTCCTCTTCTGCCTACTGCCCGCTGCCCGCTACCTGTCCACCTCCCATCCACAGTCCGGTAAATTTGTGCATGGCGCGTTGATAAAGTTTTTTTCCTGCACGATCGGCGCATGTGCTACCGATGGTTGAAGCGTTGTGCACGTCAAATCCGATAAAGACGTGCTTGTCAGTAGTGTTGACCGAGACTATTCTTCGCCCCGTTCCGTCAAGGACTGATTGGAACCGGGTAAGGGTTGAATGAGCGATCGCCGGGGAAAGGGCACGCTCGAAACGCGCGGGAGTTCACTGAACGCCCCACGACCCTCACCGCACCTCGCACGGACGCGAATCACACGGACGAACTTGTTAGACGCAGCAGGCATGAGGCCGGCTCCCCGCCGGGGAAATGCTGCGCCGCCGATCCGCAATACGGAGTCGGCTGCGCATGGCGGGATTGTTGTGCCTCACGTGCTCGATCGCTTTGGAGGAGCGGCGGGCATGTCGGGAGCTGTTACGGGCAAAGCCATCGCAGTCGGCGTCGTGGGAGCAATTCCCGCTGCGTGCTGCGAAGGCCGGATGGACGCAGAACGTACAGGGAAGGAGATCGACGTGAGCTGCATCAGCGCGCACGATCCGCAACTGGCGCGGTTGGCCGACGCCATCGCTCAGCGGGTGGGACAGCAACGGTTTCACGTCTGGTTCAACAACTCGACCCGACTGGACCTGAAAAACGACGGGTTGGAGATCGCCGTCCCCAATGATTTCATCAGCGAATGGATCGGCACGCACTTCACGCGTCCGATCCAGGAAGCGGCCCACGAAGTGCTGGGCTGCTCGCTGACGGTGCGGTTCAACATCGTCCCGCAGTTGTTCGAGGTCGACTCGAGCGAAAGCGTGACGAACGGCGACGCCGCGAAGCAGGCGAACGCGAACCGCAAGGTCAACGGCGGAAACGGCAACAACTTCGATCACGCGGTGAGCAAACCCGTTCGCGTGATGCGCCCGACGATCAACCCCGCGCCGCGCATGTCGGCGTCGTCCTCCTCGGCCGCCGTCGATCGCGACCCGGCCGTCGCCGCGTTCTCGACGCGCGTCCGGCTGCGGCACGACGTCGACACCTACGTCGTCGGCCAGAGCAACCAGCTCGCCTACAACGCCGCCCTCTACGTCGCCGAGTTCCCCGGCGCGCAGTACAACCCGCTGTTCATCCACGGCAACTGCGGCCTGGGCAAGACGCATCTGCTCCAGGGGCTATGCAAGCGGTTTATCGATCATCATCCGACGAAGCGGTGGATGTATCTCACGGGTGAAGAGTTCACGAACGAATTTTTGTCGGCGCTGCGCAACAACAAGCTCGACGCGTTCCGCCGCAAGGTGCGCGACCTGGATTTGCTCGTCATCGACGACGTGCATTTCCTCGCGGGGAAG
The DNA here is from genome assembly GCA_038233535.1 of Tepidisphaerales bacterium. Lineage (GTDB taxonomy): Bacteria > Planctomycetota > Phycisphaerae > Tepidisphaerales > Tepidisphaeraceae > DASYWJ01. Next base: position 5,843 of record JBBSLV010000064.1, read on the forward strand.
AAGGCGACGCAGGAAGAGTTCCTCCACACGTTCAACTCGATCGAGGCGATGGGCCGGCAGGTGGTGATGGCCTCGGACAACCACCCGAAGATGATCGAGGAGTTCGGGGAGTCGCTGGTAAACCGTTTCGTGAGCGGCATGGTCGTGCGGATCGACCCGCCAAACTACGCGACGCGCTGCGACATCCTCCGCGCCCTCTCAATTCGCGGGAACCTGGGGTTATCGGAAGAGGTGATCGGCTGGGTGGCCCGTCGCGTGACGCAGAACGTCCGCGAGCTGGAAGGCGCGACCACGCGGATCGCCGCCCACGTCAAGCTCAGCGCCCGAGACGCCGACATCGCGATGGCCCAGGAAGCGTTGGGCGACCTGGACCGCCAGCTCGTCGCCCCGGTCAAGCCGGAGAACATCCTCCAGTCCGTGTGCACCTACTTCGGCCTGGAGCACAAGGATCTCATGTCCGGCCGCCGTCAGCGGACGATCAGCCTCGCGAGAAGCGTCGCGATGTTCCTCATTCGCAAGACGGCCAAGCTCAGCTTCCCGGAAATCGGGATGAGAATGGGCAAGCGCAACCACAGCACGGTGATCAGCGCCTGCCGGCGGATCGAGCGTGCGGTGCTCGCAAACGAGTCGCTGGTCTGGACGAGCACCGTGGGTGAACGGGAGGAAGAAGCGGCGGAGCTGCTGCAGCGGTTAGAGGAGCATAGCAGAGCGCTCAACTAATGGTCAGCGCGCGTAAGCGACGTCGCTTGCGACGTCTCTCCTTGCCTTTCTCTTCGGAGGAAGAAAACCCGCCGCAAGCGGCGGCGCTTCATGGGTCAGACCATCACGGTGCAGATGATCTTTCTACGCCGGGGGCGCGTATCAAAGTCAATCAGCGCGATTTGCTGATACTCACCGGTTAACGTTTTCCCGTTCGCGAAGGGGATCGTCAGTTCGGGCCCCAGCAAGGTCGCGCGGATGTGGCTGTGGCCGTTGTCGTCGTTCCACGTCGCTTCGTGATCGTAATGCGCGTCATCGGGAACCAACTGCTGGAGCAACGCGGGCAGGTCGTGCTTGACCAGGCCGGGCTCGAACTCGATGGTGATCAGCGCGGCGGTGCTTCCCACGACGAATAAATGCAGCAGCCCGTCGCCCGTAAGTTCATGCCCGTGGCGGACGATTTCCGGGGTGAGGTTGACGATGTCGGTGTTGCCGTCGGTGCTGATGTCGAGGGTGAAGCGGCGCATGGTCCCTGATCTGAGCACCCGCAGTTAGTTTGGGCAAGCGAAGGCATGCGGTAAAGATGCCCTTGCTTTTCGTAAGTCTTGATGTCACAAGCGCTTTTGACTTGCAATTTCCTGACGTTATTTGACCGTCTTATGATCCGGTGCTATATTTCAATGTCGACGGACGCATCTCCTGGGATAAGTCTTGTTGACAGAATGATTTGCAATTGCTGCCGTGTCCGCGAATTAATCCCGGGCAAGAGTCGGCGAATGTACGTTAATGGACCCCTTTGCGGCAGCGGGTGACATATGAACGCCGCGCGGTCCGGGACGGATTACAAAGCGCTGGTCCTCCAGGCCGTGGACATCGTCCAACTGGTCGGGCAGAGCGTCGCGCTCAAACGGCGCGGGAAAGATTACATCGGGCTTTGCCCGTTTCATTCGGAAAAAACGCCGTCGTTCCACGTCAGTCCGGGGAAGCAATACTTCCGGTGTTACGGGTGCAAGGCCAGCGGGAACGCGATCGACTTCGTCATGCAGCGCGACCGCGTGCTCTTCATGGAGGCGATGCGGGCACTGGGTGAACAGGCGGGCGTCGAGATGCCGAAGTTTGGCGTCTCGAAGGAAAAGATCGGCGAACGCCAACTGCTCCTTGAAGCGCACTCCGCCGCCGGCGGGTTCTTTGAAAAGTTGTTGACCGACGAGCACGCGGGACGCGCCGCCCGCGCGTATCTCGAGAAGCGCGGCATTGATGCGGAGTCGATCAAGCGGTTCCAGATCGGCGTCGCCGCCGACGCGTGGGACGGATTGCTCCGAAGTCCCGCGATGAAGAAGTATCCGCCGAGCCTGCTTCAGCAGGCGGGTCTGCTCAAAGCCCGAGACAACGGAAACGGCTTTTACGACACGTTCCGCAACCGGTTGATGTTCCCGATCCGCGACGAAAACGGACGCGTGATCGCGTTCGGGGGGCGCGTCATGCCGGGGTCCGAAGATCCCGCTAAGTACTTAAACAGCCCGGAAACGCCTCTGTTTTCCAAGAGCCGCTGCGTCTTCGGGCTGGATCTGGCCAGACAACGGATCGTCGAGACGCGCACGGTGGTCGTCGTCGAAGGGTATACCGATGTCGTCATGGCTCACCAGTTCGGGGTGAGCAACGTCGTGTCGATCCTGGGTACGGCCATGACCGAGCAGCACGTCGCGATCATGCGCCGCTTCGCGGACAGGATCGTCCTGCTGTTCGATGCCGACACCGCCGGCGACACCGCGGTGAACCGCGCCGTCGAGCTGTTCCTGACGCAGCCGATCGAGATCACGATCGCGTCGATGCCCCAAGGCGTCGACCCGGACGAATATCTCATCGCCCACGGCGCCGAAGCGTTTGAAAACGTCTTGAGCACCGCGTCGGATGCGCTGACGTTCAAGTGGAAGCAGTTGGACCGGCAGTTCGCCGGCAGCACCGATCTGACCGGGCGGCAGAAGGCCGTTGAAGAGTATCTGGGCACGCTGGCCGCGGCGCGCGGGAGTGGGCCGGTCGATTCGCTGCGCTGGGGCCAGGCTCTGGCGCGGGTGAGTCGGTTAACGGAAGTGTCGGTCGATGAGTTGAACAAGCGGTTCCGAACAAAGAGGCCCGCAAACCGTCTGGCGAGGCCCGCTTCAGCGCCCGGGTCTGCGGCTTGGTCTGCGAACGAGGGAGAACAGAAGCCCCCCCCCCGCGGTCCGATGACCGCCGGCGACCGGGCGGAACGGTGGATCCTCGGGATTCTCCTCTCCGAGCCCCAGCGGTGGCACGATGTGCAGCAGGATGTTTCGCCCAGGGATTTCTCCGATCAAACGCGGCGAAAACTGGCGGAAATGTATTGGTCTCATCAACGTGACGAAGGCGAACCGGTATTTGCTGAGTTCCTCAGTTATCTGACGGAACATCCCGCCCTGACGGAGCTTGCGGTCGAGCTGGTGGACGAGATCGAAGCGCTTGAGGATGCCGGCCAACACCTGAAGGACTCGGTGCACCACCTGGCGGAAATCCGCCGGCGCAGTGAAGAACACAAACTTGTGGCGGAGTTGCGTCGTACAAGCGATACCAAGCTCCCCGAGCAGGCCGAGGTCGACCTGCTCAAAAAATTACAGGACAATGCCCGCACGCCTGACTTACGTCGTGTAGGGTTCTAAAATCAAAGTCGTGTGACGCGTTCGACTGCCCATGCGGCACATCGGACGTGGCAACAGCGCCCGTCGCCGGAGCGCGTTACAGGGATCGGGAATGGCCCCGAGCTCCTTGGCCCTTCGTTCCGCGGCGGCGCTTGATTACCCGCGGATTCCCGCGGGGATTGGTTCGTGACATTGTGATGAAGGAAACCGTGATCGAATCCCCCCTGATCGGCTCCGGCTCCCAGGAAGAAGTGGATCTCCGCGTGAAGGCGATCCTCGACCTGGGCACCTCGCGCGGATACCTCACCTACGAGGAGCTCAACGAGAAGCTTCCCGATGAGGTCGTCTCCCCGGACAAGCTCGACAGCCTGCTGATGATGATCGACGAGATGGGCATCCGCCTGATCGACGAATCGGACATCGGCGACTACGTCAAGCAGCCGCGCCAGAGAAAGAGCGTCAAGGAAGCGCCCGAGCCCGAAGTCATCGTTGACGACACCGGCGAAGAAATCGACCTCAACCTCGAAGCCGAGTTGGCCGAGGCGTCGACCAAGCGCATCGACGACCCGGTGCGCATGTACCTCACCCAGATGGGTGAGATCCCCCTGCTCACCCGCGAGCAGGAAATCGCGCTGGCCAAAAAAATCGAGATCACCCGCAAGATCTTCCGCTCGAAAGTGCTCGAAAGCGACTACTGCCTCCAGAGCGCGGTGGAGATCCTTCAGCAGGTGGACAGCGGCGACCTCCCGTTCGACCGCACGATGAAGATCAGCACGGCCGAGGACCAGGCCGACAAGGGCACGATCGGGCAGCGCATCCCGATCAACCTGAACTCCGTCCGCGTGATGCTCGGCCGCAACCGCGACGAGTGGGAAGCGCTGCGCGACAACAAGAACAAGAAGGAGCTCGAAGAGCTCAACCTCGCCATCCGCCGGCGCCGCCGCCGCAGCGTGAAGCTGCTCGAGGAGCTTTCGCTCCGCACGAGCAAGGTCACGCCGCTGATGAAGAAGCTCTCGAGCATCTCCACGAAGATGGTCGAGCTCGAGCAGCGGATCGAAGAACTCAAAAAAATGCGCGATCCCGGCGAGGATCTCGAAGTCTGCCAGGAAGAGCTTTCGGGATTGGAAGACCTGGTGCTCGAAGACGCGCAGAACCTGCACAAGCGCGTCGTGGCCGTCCGCAAGATCTACAACAAGTACGAAGACGCGAAGCGCAAGCTGTCCGGCGGCAATCTCCGGTTGGTCGTCTCGATCGCCAAGAAGTACCGCAACCGCGGGCTGTCGTTCCTGGACATCATCCAGGAAGGCAACACCGGCCTGATGCGCGCCGTCGACAAGTACGAGTACCGCCGCGGCTACAAGTTCAGCACGTACGCCACGTGGTGGATCCGCCAGGCCATCACCCGCGCCATCGCCGATCATGCCCGGACCATCCGCATCCCGGTCCACATGATCGAGACGATGAGCAAGCTGCGGAACATCAGCAAAGCGCTGATGCAGGAGCTGGGCCGCGAGCCCACCATCGAGGAGATCGCCAAGCGCGCCAAGATGAGCGTGAGCGAGACCCGCCGCGTGCTCAAGATTTCGCGTCACCCGATCAGCCTCGACCGCCCCGTTGGTGAATCGGAGGACAGCTACTTCGGCGACTTCATCGAGGACGAGAAGGCCGACAATCCGGTCGAGTCCGCGACGCAGGAGATGCTCAAGGACAAGATCGAGCAGGTCCTCAAGACGCTGACCTACCGCGAGCGCGAAATCATCAAGCTCCGCTACGGCATCGGCGACGGCTACACCTATACGCTCGAAGAAGTCGGCCGCATCTTCAAGGTCACCCGCGAGCGCGTGCGCCAGGTGGAGGCCAAGGCCATCCGAAAACTCCAGCACCCGGTGCGGGCGCGGAAGCTCGAAGGGTTCCTGCCGGGGAGCGTGGGGCATTAGTGGCAGCCCGCGCTGTGACATTCCCCTGCAACGGGTTGCTTTATGCTGAAGTCGATTGAAGGCATCTTCCGCAACGGCAAGATCGAATTGCTCGAACCTCCGCCGCAGGTCGCAGAGTCGAAGGTGGTCGTGACGTTCCTACCGGCCCTCCCCCCGGTTGATCTCAACGAACGCGGGATCGACCCCGAGCAGGCCGCCGATCTTCGCGCACGGTTGCGGCCGTTCAGCGAGGATTGGGACCGCCCCGACATGGACGTGTACGATGAGGTCCAAGCGCGGCGATGTCGTGCTGGTCCTCGATGAGGCGGAATGGTTCGGCGCAAGAACGCGGTTTCTCTTCATCGCGAAGGAACCGAACGATCGCGCGGGGTTAGCCGAGGCATGCGGTCACGACCATCGTGAACTCCTTCGCAACTCCGAGCAATACCTCGAGAACTCCAAGAGGTTTGAGCTGAACATCGGTCGGTGGGCACATGCGCTGGGGCACACAACGACATTCGCGCGGCCGACCTTCGAGTTGAGCTGCTATGGCGCGCGCGACGCTCTGCTTCGGTCTGCGGTGATCAACGTGAAGAAAACCGGCGGTTTCGCCGCGGCGAGGCGCTCTGGATCGATTGCGTTTCGCGAAGACTGTGAGATGCACGACCAGCCGAGTTCCCTGACGCCCGTCCGAATGACACGCTATACTTGCGGCATGAAGATCGTCATCGAACGTCATTCGGACGGCTACGTCGCTTACCCGATTGGGCTGAAGGGCGTGGTCGTCGGGCAGGGTGACACGTACGACGAGGCGCTGGCAGATGTGACTTCGGCGATCAAGTTCCACATCGAAACGTTCGGCCGTGAGACTTTGGAGGAGGAGTCGCCGGTGCTGGAGGTGCACATCGCCGAGGCGCGGGTGGCGTGATGCCGAAGTTCCCGGTCGACGCGCCCAAGGCGAGGGTCGTGCGCGCCCTTGAACGCCTCGGATTCCGGGTCGTCCGCGAGCGCGAACACATCGCAATGTCACGGAAGAATGCCGACGGCAGTTCAACCCCACTGACGCTACCCAACCACCCCACATTAAAGGGTTCGACCTTACGAACGATCTGCACTCAGTCGGGGATATCGCGTGCCGAATTTCTCAACGCCTTTCAGCAGTCGTGACGGGTTGGGTCGGGGAGCCGGGGAGAGGCAAGACAACACTTCGGCGAACTCATCGAGGACGAGAACGCCGACAACGCTGTCGCGCGGGAATTGCTGAAGGACAAGATCGAGCAGTTCGAAGAAGTCGGCCGCATCTTCAAGGTCACCCGCGAG
>JBBSLV010000065.1:0-12365 GCA_038233535.1 Tepidisphaerales bacterium
GGCTGAAGCTCGACAACACGCGGACCCGCGTGTTCGATGTCGTCTCGGAGCTGAAGGTGCTCATCGTCGAAGGCGAACGCGGCATCAACCGGCTGGCCGGCTCCGGCGCGTTTCTCGACCTGGCGCTGGCGCCGCCGGCGGAACCGAACGAGCAGGGGTTGAGCACGAACAGCTACGTCGCCACGGAGCTGATCAGCGACCTGGAACTGGGCAACAAGGTGCTCAGCGATTACCGCGCCATCATCCTCGCGGGCGTCGGGCAGGTCCAGCCGAACGTCGCGACGCAGCTCGAGCATTTCGTGAAGCAGGGCGGCACGCTCCTGCTGTTCATGGGCGAGCAGGTCAGCGGCGACAACTACAACGCGACGCTCCTCCCGCGCGGTCTGCTGCCCGGCGCCATGGCCCGGCGCATCTCGGTTGCCGCCAACGCGCAGCAGGGGTACACGTTCGAGTTCAACCCCGCCGGCGACGTCCACCCGCTGCTCCGCGAGTTCCGCGAGCAGCCGCAATCCGGTCTCGACCGCGCGCAAGTCTTCACCTACTGGCAGATCGACCTGAAACCCGACGGCAAGGTCGAGCGCGTCCTGAACTACATCGCCCCGCCTGATGCGCCCGCGGCGGAGAAGGAGCGCCGCGACCCCGCCATCACGCTGCACAACCTCGGCGACGGCCGGGTCGTCTTCTTCACGACCACCGCCAACGCCGACTGGACGACGTTCCCCGGAAAGATGGCCTACGTCGCGCTGATGCATGAGATCCTCGCCGGCAGCGTCAACCCCGCCGAGCGCTGGCTGAACCGCTCGGTGGGCGAGTCGCTGGAGATCCCGGCGTGGCTGCGCCTGACCGGCGCCCCAACGCTGCTCGATCCGCAGAAGCAGGAGGTGGTGATCGACCAGTCCACCCCCCCCGGCGGCACGCCCGTCTACAAGAGCCAGCCGCTGAAGACGCCCGGCGTGTACACGCTCTCGACCGGCACGCGCACGATGCCCGTGTCCGTCAACGCGCCCGCGGACGAAGCCGATATCCGTACGCTGGATTCCGCCGCGATCAAGAAAGCCTTGGGCGACATCGAGATCGCGCTGGAGAACGACCAACTCCCCGCCAAACCGGTGTCAGCTGATTCGGGTAACGATTACGGGTGGAGCTTGATGGTCATCGTGCTGGCGCTGGTGGCGGTGGAGTGTTTGATGGCGATGCGGTTTGGGCATTACAAGAGGTAAAGATGTCATTGGTCACTGGGTCACTTGTCACTGGTCAAGAACCAGATTCCTGACAAATGACAAGTGACCCATGACCAATGACGGTTTCATGCAGCGACTGATCGAACTCATCTTCGGCCTCCAGAGCGGCTTCCTCTCGCGCGAGGGGGAGTTCGCGCTGCGGTTTCATCCGCAGTGGCCGGGGCAGGATGCGGTGGGGGCGGGGGCATGGAATTTTGTTCTCGCGATGCTCGCGGTTGCGCTGGTCGTGTATGTGTACCGAAGGGAAGGTCGCTCGCGCGGGGCGCGAATGGCGCTCGGGGTCATGCGCGGGCTGTTGCTGGCGTTCGTGATCGCGCTGCTCAATCGGCCGGTGCTGACGCTGGAGCAGAGCCGGACGGAGCCGTCGGTGCTGGCGATCATGATCGACGACAGCATCTCCATGCGCGTGCGCGACGGTGGGGCGGATGACCAGGCCGTGACGCGCCTCGATGCGGCCATCGACCTGCTGAGCGGCGCGGATCAGAAACTGCTCAACGACCTCCGTGAAGACCACATCGTCCGGCTGTACCGCTTCAGCCAGGACGCCAACCCCATCGCGAGCACGCAGCCGACACTCCAACTCGTTGACGAGCTGAAAGCGGAGGGCCAGCACACGCAGGTGCTGCGCTCGGTCCGCACGGTGCTCAACGAGTTGCAGGGCCAGCGGTTGGCGGGCGTGGTCGTGCTGACGGACGGCCGGGAGACGCCCACCATGCCGATCGCCGAAGCGCTGGCGCCGGTGAAGGACTACAACGTCAAGGTATACCCGGTGGCGATCGGGTCCGAGGAACCGCCGCAGAACGTGGAGATTCAGTCGGTGATCGTGCAGGACAGCGCGTTCAAGGGCGACCTGGTGAACGTCAAGGCGACCGTGCGCGCCGCGGGCTATCCGCCGGGGCACGTCGTCACGCTCCAGGTGAAGGACAAGAAAACCGGCGCCCTGATGACCTCGCCGGGATTGACCGGCGAGCAGCGCGTCACGATCACGGACGACAACCCGATGGAGGTCGAGCTGCCGATCAAGGTCGACGAGATCGGCACGCTCGACCTAAACATCGAAGCGGTGAAGCAGCCGGGCGAGCTGGACGACGAGGACAACCTGCGCACCGCGCAGCTGGCGGTGCTCGACGCGAAGATCGCGGTGCTATACGTCGACGGGTATCCGCGGTGGGAGTACCGCTACATCAAGAACGAGATGATCCGCGACGCGACCGTCGACATCTCATGTTTGCTCACCAGCGCCGACCCCAGCTTCGCGCAGGAGGGCGACAAGCCGATCCGGCGGTTCCCCGAGAGCATCGAGGAATTGATGGAGTACGACGTCGTCGTCTTCGGCGACGTCGAGCCGAGGCAGTTCACCGACAACCAGCTTCAGCTCGTGGCCGACTTCGTCTCGAAGCGCGGCGGGGGGTTCGGGATGATCGCCGGGCCCCGGTGGTCGCCGCACGCATTCCGCAACACCGCCATCGAGCCGCTGCTGCCCGTCGCCATCGCGGAAATCGACGTCGACGAGCCGGTACTGCTGGCTGAGGGGTTCCGCCCGGTGCTCACGCCCGACGGAGAAGCGTCGAGCATCTTCCGCTTCTTCACCGACAAGACGGTGAACGAAAACTTCCTGAAGGAGAAGATCCAGCCGATCTTCTGGTATCAGCGCGGGGTGTCGGCCAAGCCGGGGGTGGGCGAGGTGCTGGCGAACCACCCGGTCGACGTCGCCCCGGATGGGCGCAAGGCGCCGCTGCTCGTCCTCGGGCGCTTCGGCGCCGGGCGGACGCTGTTCAGCGCCATCGACGACTCCTGGCGCTGGCGCTTCTACACCGGCGAGAGCGTCTTCGACACCTACTGGGTCCAGCAGTTCCGCTACCTCGCCCGCAGCAAAAAGCTCGGCCAGCGCCGGCTCACGTTCACCTCGCTCCGCCCGGTGTATGAGCTTGGGCAGCAGATTCGCGTGAACCTGCGGGTGTTGGATCCGCAACTGCTCCAGCAACTTCCCGAGCAGATTCGCGTCGAAGTTCAGGACGCCGACGGCGCGGTCGTCGGGCATGAGAATCTCATCCGCCAGGAAGGTCAGCCCGAGTTGTACGTGTTGTCGATGGGGGCCGACCGGATCGGGCGGTTCACGATGAAGCTGCCGCCCATCGCAGGCGGGGTGGAACCAATGGATTTGCCGATCGAGGTCAGCGTGCCCCGGCTGGAGCTGGTCCAGCCGCAGATCGACCGGACCCTTTTGAGCCGGCTGGCGTCGGAAACGCTTGGGCAGACGGTGTCCATCGAGCAGGCCCGGGCGACATTGCCCAATTTGATCCCCAGCGCGGCTAAAATCATCCCGATCGAGACCAGCGAGCCGCTCTGGGACGCCCCGCTGGCGCTGATTTTGTTCGTTTTGCTCATCACGGTCGAGTGGGTCGTGCGTAAGATGTATGGGATGGTCTAACAGGTAAGGATGAAGGATGAGGGCTGAGGGATGAAAAAGACGTATGGTGGCCATGTCTTCCTTCATCCTTCATCCCTCATCCTTCTTTTAGCGGGAGCCGCCAATGCCTCCGACGATCCTGATGCAGTCGCTGGAAGCGCTTCGCCGGAAGGTGAAGCTGCTTGGGGTGGCTTACGGCGTGGGTCTGCTGCTGGCGTCCGTGGTGGCGCTGCTGCTGGCGGCCATCCTGCTCGATTACATGCTGAACCTCCCGGCAGTCCCCCGGCTGGTGATTATCCTCGCGGCGCTTGGGGCCATCGGCTACGTGCTCGTGCGCTACGTGCTGGGCCCCGCCATGTCGCGCCTCACGATCGGCGACGTCGCCGGCAGGCTGGAAACGACCTTCCCCCAGTTCGACGACCGGCTCCGCAGCACGGTGAATTTCATGCGCACCGACCCCGGTCGCGACATGAGCGGGTCCGACGTGATGAAGCAGCGCGTCATCACCGAGGCCGGCTCCATGGCCGCGACGGTCGACCTCAACCGCGCGCTGGTGATGCGCCCGGTGTGGTACTCCACCGGCGCCGGCGCGGGCGCGGTCGTGCTGTTGATCCTGCTCGCCATGGCCGTCAGTCCGATCTACCGCAACATCGCGCTGTCGCGCCTGTTCACGCCGTTCGCGGGAACCCCCTGGCCGAAGCGCGTGCAGATCGACTTGGTCAACGACGTGCCGAAGCGCGTGGTCGTCGGGCAGCGCGTCGAGCTGAAGATGAAGCTCGCCAAAGGGGACCGCGATTCGATGAAGGCCGTCGTTCACTACCAGTACGGCGACGGTCCCTGGCAGCAGGAATTGATGACGCGCGGCGCCGACGGCACGTACACCGGTTCGCTCGACGCCCGCGTCGACGCCGGCGCCGCCCGCGGCGCAATGAACGTCCGCATCGTTGCCGGCGATGACACGAAAACGGTGACCCCGATTGAAATCCTTCCGCGGCTGGCCGTCACGCGCGTCGAGGCTGTCATCACCCCACCGGCTTACGTCGGCGCCGGCAAGGCGCAGCAGGCGGTCAACCTGACGCAAGGGCCAGCCATCATGCCCGCCGGATCGGACGTCGCGCTGCACGTCACGTTCAACACGCCGCTCGCCGCGAGCAGAGGCGTCAAACTCGTTCCTGTGTCCGAAGACATCAAGCTCCCGCAAATCGCGTGGGAGACGAACGACCAGACGGTTGTCGGCACGTTCTCCGCCGTCGACTCGCTGCGGTTTCACGTCATCGCGACCGACGCTGACGGATTCAGGAACTCGGGCATCGAGGAGTATGAGCTGATCGTCAAGCCCGATCAGGCGCCCACGGTGCAGATCGAAATCCCGCGCCGCAACGAGGAGCGCACGCCGGTCGCCGTCGTCCCGCTCCAGGCCATCGCGGAGGACGACCATGGCGTGGCGGGTCTGAAGCTCGTCGTCGACCGCATCAGCGGCGCGAAGCAGCAGTGGGAGATCGACTTCGTCAGCGGCGGCGCGCCGGTGGCGAACGTGCAGTGGGCGAATCTCGAAGCTTCCGGCGACCGCCGGCGCTTCCGCGCGAACCACGAATGGGATCTTACGCAACTCAAGGACGCCAACCTCAAGCCCGGCGACGTGCTCGAGTACCACCTGCTCGTGAAGGACAACTTCGACCTGGCCGGGAAGTTCCACGAGCCTGTCGCCAGCGGGAAGCTGCGCATCACGATCATCAGCCAGGAGCAGTTGGCCGACGCGATCACCAACGAGCTGCGCGCGATCGCCGGTCAGATCACGGAAGTCCGCAACGGGCAGAACCGCACGAAGGAAGAGACGTCGGGGCTGGCGAAGGAGACGCAGGCCGCGACCGAACTGGACGCCGGCCAGCGCGCCGCCGCCGAGCGCTTGGGCGGTCAGCAGAGCACGGCGGCGTCGCAGGCGAAGCAGATCGCCGGGAAGCTCGAAACCGTCCAGCAGCGGTTGGCGGAGAACAAGTCGCCGGCGCAGGAACTGAACGACCTGGCGCGGGATGTCAAAGATGTTCTGAACAAGACGGCCGAGGAGCCGATGAAGGACGCCGTCGCGAAGCTCGGGTCAGCCCACCAGGAAAAGCTTGCCCCGCCGGAGCGGAACGAGACGCTCGCCGCCGCCGTCGCCAGCCAGCAGCAGGCGTCGGACAACCTACAGCGGGCGCTGGACCGGATGCAGAACATCGGCAGCCTCCAGACGGCTATCGACCGGTTCAAGAATCTCCTGACCGAGCAGCAGAAAATCGGGAAGGACACGCGCGACCTCGGCAAGGACAACATGGGCAAGTCGCCCGAGCAGATGAGCGACGAAGACCGCAAAAAGCTCGAAGAAAACGCCAAGGCGCAGGAGGATCTGGCCGCCAGGACGCAGAAAGCGCTGGACGAGCTTCAGAAGACGGCCGATCAGTTGTCGAAGGCGGATCCGGCGTCGTCGGAGGCGATGAGCAGCGCCGCCAAGGCCGGGCAGACGCAGCAGGTTTCACCGAACCAGAAGCAGGCCGCGGCGCAGGCGAAACAGAACCAGCAAGCGCAGGCGCAGCAAGCGCAGAAGAAGGCGGAGCTGGGGCTGGAGATGATCATCAACCAGCTGCGCGAGGCCGAGCGGCGCAAGCTGGAAGAGCTGAGCAAGAAGCTGGAAGAGCTTCAGAAGCAGATCCAGAACCTGATCCGCCGCCAGTCCGGTCACAACCTGGACAACCTCTCGTTGCAGGGCGCCGACGCGGTCGTGAAGCTCGATGCCGAGGCGCGGGCGTCGTTGCTGGCACAGGCCGAGCGCGCTGCGGACGCGCTGCCGCCCGTTCCGCAGCTTCCGCAACTGTCGACCTCGCAGGAGCAGACCGAGCGCAACACGCGCGACATCGCCAAGACGGTCGAGTCCGTCCCGAATGGCGCCGAGCCCGCCGCCCGCCTCACCCGCGCCGCGGGCAGGATGGAGCGGGCCATCGTGAGCCTGCGCGCGAAGAAGCTCACCGAGGCGTACGAGCCCCCGCAGGTGGAAGCGCTGGCGGAACTCGTGGAAGCCAGGCGCATCGTCGACGAGCAAAAGGCCGAGATCGACCAGAAAAAAGACCAGCAGCAGAAGGAAGCGATCCGGCAGGTGTACGTGAAGATCATGGCCGATCAGGAAGTCGTGAACGCCGACACGTCGCGAATCGACGTGCTGCGGTCCCAGGGCCGCGAGCTGCCGCGCAACGACGGTGTCCGTCTCGGCCAACTCCCGGTCGAGCAGGGCGGGCTTTCGAAGCGCGCGAGCGACCTCGAAGAAGACCTCGGCGCGCTGGGAAGCATCATCTACATCTGGGCGAACAAGGACATCGTCGGCTCGATGGACCTCGTGAAACACGACCTGGCCAAGCCCGCCACGGGCGTGCCGACGCGGGCGGAGCAGACGCGCGTCGTCGAGCAGCTTGACGCGATGATCCGCAACCTCGCGATCAAGCCGATGGAGCGCAAATTCGAGTCTCCCCCCGGCGGGGGTGGAGGCGGCGGGGCGTGCCCGCCCATGCTGCCGACCGAATCGGAGCTGCGCCTGCTCAAGGATCTTCAACTCGCCATCAACAAGAGCACAAAGACGATCGACGCCGAGAAGGTGAAGGACCAGCCCAAGCTCCTGGCGCTGGGCAACCGCCAGGGCGAATTGCGAAACCTGCTCGACGAGACGATCAAAAAGGCGTCGAACGGCAACGCACAACTGGGCCCCGAGCCTGACCCGAAGGACCAGCTTCCCGAGGAAGCCGGCAAGGAACAGATCGAGCGGCAGGAGCTGGTCGACGACCTGCTCCAAGGCGCTCCCGATCCTGAAAAAATAATGACAGGCACCGCCGACGTCGGCCAGCGCATGGCGCGTTCGCGACAGCGGCTGGCGCTGAACAGCGATCCGGGCAGGGTCACGCAGCTCATCCAGGAGCGGATCATCCTCGACCTCGACGGTCTGATCGAGCAGGCCCGCAAGCAGGAAGGGCAGCCGGGACAAGCCGACCCGCAGATGGCGCAAAAGCCGGGCGAGAAAAAGCAAGGCCAGCGGCCCACGGGCGTGCAGGCAAACAACCAGGGCAAGGAGGGGCAGTCCAAGCCCAACGCCGGCGCGAGTCCCGCCGCCCAAAGCAGTCCACCGGGTCCGGCGCCGACGAACACCGACCTCTCGCAGGCGATCAACGAGTCGTCGCGCGAGTGGGGCAAGCTCAGCCCGCGCACGCGCGACGCCGTCCTCGAGAGCGCCGGCGAGCAGGTGCTCGAAAAATACCGCAAGCTCGTCGAGGACTACTACCGCGGCGTATCGACGGAGCGACAATGAACGCGAGAGACGATTCCCAGATCAACTCCTTCGCAGCCCCGGTCGCCAGACCGGGGATAGCCGCGCCGGCGCGTCTCGTCCGCGCCTTCCTCGCGACGGCGCTCGCCATCGGAATTCTTGCGCCCGCCCGCGCGATCGCGCAGAACAGCAAGCCCGCCGCTCCCAAACCCGGTGACCAGACCACCCAGGTGCGGGGCGACGAAATCACCCCCGCCCAGGAGGCCGCCGTCGCCAAGGGGCTTGCCTGGCTCGCGCAAGCGCAGGGCCGCGACGGATCCTACGGCTCGGGCAACGGCGCCAACAAGCACGCGGGAATCACCGCCCTGGCCGGCCTCGCGTTCATGCAGGCGGGCAACCTCCCCGGCCGCGGGAAGTACGGCGAGAACGTTCAGAAATGCCTCGACTTCATCCTCGCCTCCTGTCAGGAGTCCGGCCTCATCGTCTCCGACCAGTCGCACGGCCCGATGTACGGGCACGGCTTTGCCACGCTGTTCCTCGGCGAGGTGTACGGCATGACGGGCGACGAGAACGTGAAGGAGAAGCTCCAGCGCGCCGTGCGCTTGATCCAGAAGACGCAGAACCATGAAGGCGGGTGGCGCTACCAGCCCGTCCCGTACGACGCGGACATCTCCGTGACCATCACCCAGGTCATGGCGTTGCGCGCCGCGCGCGATGCGGGCATTAAGGTTGAGAAGGACGTGATCGACAATGCGATCAAGTACGTCCGCGCTTGCCGCAATCCCGACGGCGGGTACTCGTACATGGCCAACAGCGGTGGCGGGGGAGGGTCGGGCTTTGCCCGCACGGCCGCGGGCATCGCCACGCTCTTTTACGCCGGGATCTACGAGGGCGAGGAAATCAGTTCGGGCCTGAACTACCTCAAGCAATTCTCGGCCGGCAGGGGCGCGGGAGGCGGTGCCGAGGCCGAAGGGCACTACTTCTATGGCAACTACTACGCCGTCCAGGCGATGTTCCTCGCCGGTGGCGACTACTGGGCCACGTTCTACCCCGCCATCCGCGATCAGCTCATCGCCCGCCAGGCCAGCAACGGCGGCTGGCGCGGCGAAGCTGGCAACGACTACGGCGCCGCCATGGCGCTGATCATCCTCCAGATGCCCAACCGCTACCTGCCGGTCTACACCGGTAAAGGCCCCGGAAGCTGATTGGTCGTCGAAAGCGAATCACCACGGAGCACACGGAGCACACGAAGGCAATGCGAATCAGATTCAGCTCCGTGCTCTCCGTGTGCTCCGTGGTGACCCTGCTGCTTGGGGTGAGGCTCGCGGCCGCGCAGTCCGGTTGGACCCTCACCACGTCCGACTTCAAGACGCGCCCCGTCAACCTCGTCGCCCTCGACGACGCCGGCGCAAAGGTGACCGAGCAGACCGCCGGCGCCGCCGAATCGGTCATCCCCTGGCAGCAGATTCTCCAGCTCGATCGCGTCGTCGAGACGCCCGCGACGCCCGCGACGGCTCCGCCGAAGCCCGCCGCCGCGAAGTTCACGCTTTACCTCGCCAACGGCGACCGGTTCGCCGGCGAGCCGCGGGCGCTGGAGGGCGAAACCCTCGGTTGGAGTTCGCCCGCGGCCGGACGGGTCGACGTGAAGCTGAAGCAGGTGATCGCCATCGCCCGGACGACCGAACCGCCCCCGCGGCGCGATCCCCAGCGCACGGAAGATGTCGTCTCCCTTGCCAATGGTGACGCGACGCGGGGGCTGATCTCGGCGATCGATGAGTCCGGCATCACCGTCCAGTCCACAGGCAACGACGTCGCCGTGCCGTGGGATTCGGTCCGAACCGTCCTCCTCGCCGCCGTCGCCAGCGCCAACATCAACAACGGCGCAGCGAAAACCGAGCGCGGCGTGCGCGTCGCCCTCGCCGACGGCTCCGTCCTCAGCGGCGCGACGATCCACATGAGCGGTGACAAGGCGACGCTCGGCGCCGGCGACGCCAGGCGCGAGATCGCCGCCGGCGCCGTGACGTCGATCGAGCAGGTCAACGGCCCCGTCGCCTGGCTGTCGTCACTCCCGCCGGCGGAAAACGTCCAGACCCCGTTCCTCGAAACGATCTTCTCCGCCCGCATGGACCGCACGGTCACCGGCGAACCGATCCGCTTCGGAGAGCAAACCTTCCCCCGCGGCATCGGCGTGCATGCGTACTCCCGCCTCGTCTGGGCCCTCCCGCAAGGCGACCGCTACCAGACCTTCCGCACGCAGTACGCCATCGACGGCGACAAGCCGTACGCCAACGTCACCGTCCGCGTAAAACTCGACGATAAGGTCGTCCACGAAATGCAGGATTTCGTCGCGGGAAAAATTTCCGACGTCGTCCAGATCCCGCTGGCCGGCGCAAAAACGCTCACGCTGGAAGTGGACTACAGCCAGACGTATGACGTGCAGGATCGCTTCAACTGGATCGAGCCCGCGCTGCTTGCGGAGTGACAGTGCCATGGCTGCGTCCCGCCGCGGGGACGCCCATGCCACGAGCGGGACGGCGTTCGGTCGACGCGTAAAAAAAGAGACCGGTGCTCGCCGTTACACCGGTCTCCAAAATCAGGCTGCCCGACCATCAGGCCGGAGACCCACAGCCTAACGGCATCCATCGGCCAAGGGTTGTGTGCAACTTAAGAAGAAGTTGCCAGTTGCCGGTTCCCAGTGGCCAGTGAAGAAAGCGCTTCCGGCCCCTCTCGCTGACAACTGGCAACTGGCAACTCTTTCCCCCTATACTTCCGCCGCGATGAGCGAGATACAGACGACGACGAATCGGGTGGCGAAGCTGGCGTTGGAGGATGGGACGGTGTTCACCGGCCGCGCGTTCGGCGCGCCCGGCACGACCGAGGGCGAGGTCGTCTTCAACCCCTCGATGACCGGCTATCAGGAGATCCTCACCGACCCCTCCTACAAGGGCCAGATCGTCACGATGACCTACCCGCTCATCGGCAACTACGGCATCAACCGGCAGGACGTCGAGAGCAAGCGCCCGCACGTCGCGGGGTTCATCGTCAAGGAACTGTCGCCCATCCACTCGAATTACCGGGCGGACATGAGCCTCGGCGAGTACCTCGAGCAGAACAACGTCGTCGGCATCGAGGGCATCGACACCCGCGCGCTGGTCCGCAAGCTCCGCATCGCCGGGTCGATGAACGGCGTGCTGTCGACGGAAATCCTCGATGACGCGAAGCTGATCGAGCGCGCGAAGAACGTGCGGGACATGTCCGGCGCCGACTGGGTGAAAACCGTCAAGCCCGATGCGGCATACGGCTGGGACGAGGACCAGGGGTCATGGAGTCTGGGCAACGAACAGCGCGGCGATGGGCTGCACGTCGTCGCCCTCGACTGCGGCGCCAAGAGCAACATCCTGCGCCACCTGGCCGAACGCGGCGTGAGGGTGACCGTCCTCCCCCCGGAAACCCCCGCCGCCGAGATCATGAAACATAATCCCGACGGGTTGTTCGTCAGCAACGGCCCCGGCGACCCCGCGGCCGTGGACTATGCGATCAAGTCGCTGAAAGAGACGATCGGCAAAGTCCCGACCTTCGGCATCTGCCTCGGCCACCAGCTTTTGGGGTTGGCGATGGGCGCGACAACATACAAACTGAAGTTCGGTCACCGCGGGGGCAACCAGCCGGTCAAGAACCTCGACACCGGCCGCGTCGAAATCACCAGCCAGAACCACGGCTTCGCGGTAGACAAGGACTCCCTCGAACGCACGGGCGGCGTGGTGACGCACCTGAACCTCAATGACAACACCGTCGAAGGGTTCCGCCACAAGACTCTGCCCGTGTTCAGCGTCCAGTACCACCCCGAAGCCAGCCCCGGCCCGCACGATGCGGCTTACCTGTTCGACGCCTTCGTCGAGATGATGAAGTCGAAGAAAGCCCCGACGGGAAAGCGCCTGGCGGAGCTGCAAGCCCTGCGCGGGTAGGAGATCTGCAAGGGGACCGCGTGAGCGAGCCGCTTTTCTACGAGTCGAAGCTGGACCCCGCAGACCCGCCCGCGTCATTGCGCGCGGTCGCCTGGATCTTCATCACGTTCGGCATCCTCGCCTGCATCTCGATTGTTGCGGACCTCGCCAACGGCAAGGTATCGATCCACGTCGGTGTACTGGGGATTTTCATCGGACGAGGATTGTTACGGTACATCCCCGGATGGCGGACGTGTGGGCTCGTCTGGCTCTGGTTCATTATGATTGCCGTGCCGCTGATCTTTCTGGTGAGTCTTACTTCAAGCAGCGGAACCGTGATCCTCTTCGGGCGGCAATTGCGCGGCGGGGGAGCGATCGTCGTTGGGGTTGTGGTGTGTGCCGGCTTCTTCGCATTGGCTCTATGGGAATATCGCGTTCTGACGCGCCCCATCGTTCGCCGTCTCTTTGGTCTTCACGATTCGAGCACC
>JBBSLV010000066.1:0-12326 GCA_038233535.1 Tepidisphaerales bacterium
CGTACCCAGAAAATTGTCCAGCTCTTCGACCGCCTCGACCTTGCGCACGGTTTTGTCCACGTCGTACGACAGCCGGATGAACTCGACTTGCTTCTCGTTCACCACCACGAAGCTGCTCCGCGGGTCGCGGTCGCGCGGCTGGCCGACGCTGCCGACGTTGATGACCGCCTTTTCGTCCGTCAATTCAAACTTGTAGTCAAGCTCATCGGGGCTGTAAAAGTCCGGCCCTTCCAGAAACACCCCCGGCACGTGCGTATGACCCACGAAGCACAGCCGCTCGAAACGCTCGAAAATGCTGACGAATTTCGTTGGGTTCGTGTAGATGTCGTCGGGGAAGATGTATTCGTTGACCGGCCGGCGGGGCGAGGCGTGGACGGCGACGAACTCGTTCGTCCGCACGCGCACGGGCTGTCCCCCGATGAACCGCCAGCGGTCGGCGCGGCGCTCCAGGTCCGGGTCGTTCTCAAACACGTTCCGCGTCCAGTAGCACGCCGTCTCCGCGCCGCTGTTGAAGTTGAACGGTTCGTAAAAGACGGCGAAGTCATGATTGCCCATCAGCGAGACCTTGCACCGCCGGCGGACGAGATCCAAACACTCCATCGGGTTGGGCCCGTACCCGACGACATCGCCCAGGCACAGAACGTTTTCGATCCCGCGCCGATCGATCTCGGCGAGCACGACGGTGAGCGCTTCGAGGTTCCCGTGAATATCACTGACGATGGCGAGCATGCTGTGTAACCGGGCTTGCAAAGCATGGAGGCGCAATGGCCTCCAGCAAAAGTCGGGTGATCGTAAGGATTGCCTAACTTGAGGTCAAACGATGCATTTACCCCCTCGCCCGGCACTCCGGGAGAGGGCTGGGGTGAGGGTGATTCGGGACTTCGACTGCTGGCAGCAGTTCCAAGTCACCCTCATCCTAACCTTCTCCCGAAGTACCGGGAGAAGGAACCAGAGAGAGCAATTCGCGCGGGTGAGCGATGATTCGCCGGGCGCCGTTCTCCTCCAGCTCCGCGCGTTCGCGGAACCCCCACAGCACCCCCACCGCGACCATTCCCGCCCTCGTCGCCGTCTGCATGTCGGTGCGCGTGTCCCCGACGTAGCAGACGCGGCCCGGCGTCGTGCCAAGTTGCCTTGCGATGTCCAACGCCGAGCCGGGGTCGGGCTTGCGGGGAAATGCGTCGGTCTGGCCGCGGACGGCGTGGAACGTCCAGCGAGCGAGGAACGTCTCGACGCACTGAACCGTGAACGGGTGCGGCTTGTTCGAGAGCACCGCCAGCTTCAGCCCGCGCTCGATGAGCGCATCGAGCATGTCGCTGATGCCGGCGTACGGCTGCGTGTGCACGTTCCACCCGCCGGCGTATGCGGCGAGGTAATCGGCCAAACACGCGTCGATTGTCGCCTCGTCGCGATGTCCTTCCGCCAGCGCGCGGGACAGCAGCACGCGGGCGCCGTCGCCCACGAAATAGCGGTACGCTTCAATCGGGTGCGGCGGATATCCGCGGTCGACCAGCACGCGGTTGCATGCCTGGCCGATGTCGCGGAGCGTGTCCAGCAGCGTGCCGTCGAGGTCGAAGAGGACGGCATCGAAGGTATCGGTCGTCATGGGACCGGGGACGGTACCCGCGACAGCACCCGCTGTCATACATCAGTACGCCGCCATCGATGCGCCGCGCGTAGCATCGTTCGGATCAGAACGACAGTTGACGCGCCGCCGCGACCAACTACCGTGGCGCTTTCGATACCCGTTTAACGGAAAGGCTAACTCATGAAGCGCAGCGCATCGGCCATGTGGACCGGCTCCCTCAAGGAAGGCAAAGGCAACCTCTCCGGCCCCAGCGGGGTGTTGAAGGACACGCCGTACACGTTCAAGTCGCGATTTGAGTCTGATCCGCAGACGAACCCCGAAGAGCTGATCGCCGCCGCCCACGCGGGGTGCTTCAGCATGGCGTTGTCGAACTTCCTCGGCGAGGCCGGCTTCACCCCGGAGCGCATCGCCACGACGGCGGACCTCACGCTCGACACGATCGACGGTAAGCCGACGATCACGACGATCCACCTGAAACTCAGCGCGAAAGTCCCCGGCATTGACCAGGCGGCGTTTGAGAAGTCCGCCAACGACGCCAAGGCCGGTTGCCCGGTGTCGCGCGTGCTCAACGCGAAGATCACAATGGACGCGAAGCTGGAGAACTGAAGCATCCGCGCGTTCGATGCCCCACCGCAGCGCCATCGTTCTTTCCTCCGGCGGGCTTGATAGCACGACCTGCCTGGCGATCGCGCGCGCCGACGGGTTTGCGCCGATCTATTCGCTGAGCTTCGACTACGGCCAGCGCCACCGGCACGAGCTGGCCGTGGCGGCGCGCGTCGCTCAGCAGTTCGGTGTCGCGGAGCACCGCGTCATCACGATCGACCTGCGGCAGTTCGGAAACAGCGCGCTGACCGCGGACGACATCGCCGTTCCCAAAGATCGGGACGAGGCGCAGATGTCTGCGGACGTCCCGACCACCTATGTCCCCGCGCGGAACACGATCTTCCTCAGCTACGCGCTGGCGTGGGCGGAGGTGCTCGAATGCGACGACGTTTTCATCGGCGTGAATGCGCTCGACTACAGCGGCTACCCCGATTGCCGGCCGGCGTTTGTCGAGAGCTTTCAGCAGACGGCGCGATTGGGCACGAAGCGGACGAACTTCACCGTGCGCGCGCCGCTCGTGCAGTTGACCAAAGCGCAGATCATCCGCCGAGGTGTGGAGCTGGGCGTCGATTACGGCATGACGCACAGTTGTTACGACCCTGACGCGCGCGGCGGCGCCTGCGGGCGGTGCGACAGTTGCGCGCTGCGTCGGCGCGGGTTCGCCGAGGCGGGGGTGGCGGACCCGACGCGGTACGCGTAGTGGCATGGGCATTCTGCCCATGGGTGCGTGTACTCACGCACATCGAGCGCAGCTTGATTCAGCAACCGCGGAGCGGCTCTTTGGTTCTTGCGCCGAAGAAGATCGCTTCGCGATTGTTTGTCGTCGCTGCGCGGTCGAGCGTGCGAGTACACACGCCATGGGCGGGACGCCCGTGGCACGGCAGATCGCTTCGCGATTGTTTGTCGCCGCTGCGCGGTCGAGCGTGCGAGTACACACGCCACGGGCGGGACGCCCGTGGCACGGGTTACCCCGCCTTGCGGGGGGCGATGCCGGCGGCCTTGGCGAGGGCGGCGGCCTTGTCGGTCTTTTCCCAACTGAAGCTGCCGTCGGCGCCGGGGACGCGGCCGAAGTGGCCGTGACGAGCGGTCTGCTTGTAGATCGGCTTCAGCAGATCCAGGTGCTTGATGATGCCGCGCGGCGTGAGCGAGAACGTCTGCTTCACGATCTCGGCGATCTGGTCTTCGGGGATCACGGCGGTGTTCTCCGTGCTCACCGTGACACTCACGGGCTCGGCCACGCCGATCGCATACGCCAGCTGCACTTCGGCATTTTCCGCCAGCCCGGCGGCGACGATGTTCTTCGCGATGTAGCGGGCCATGTAGCAGGCGCTGCGATCGACCTTGGAGGGATCCTTGCCGGAGAACGCCCCGCCCCCGTGCGCGCCGCGGCCGCCGTAGCTGTCGACGATGATCTTGCGCCCGGTCAGCCCGGTGTCCCCGTGCGGGCCGCCGACGATGAATCGGCCGGTCGGGTTGATGTGGAAAACGATCTGGTCGTTCCAGTACTTCTCCGGGATGACGGGCTTGATGACCTGCTCGATGATGACGCGCTTCGCATCCTCGGAGAAGATATCGTTCTTCAGCACGCTCTCGTCGTGCTGAGTGGAGACGACGACGGTGTTGACGCGCACCGGCTTCTCGTCTTTGTACTCGACGGTCACCTGGCTCTTTCCGTCTGGGCGGAGCCACTTGAGCGTCCCGTTCTGTCGCAATTCGGCGAGCCGTTCGACGATGCGGTGGGCGAGGTGGATCGGCAGCGGCATCAGGACGTCGGTCTCGGTGCAGGCATATCCGAACATCAAACCCTGGTCACCGGCGCCCATTTCCTGCTCGTTTTCCTTTCCTTCGGCATGGTCGACGCCGCGGGCGATGTCGGGGGATTGGCGGTGAATCGCGCTGAGCACGCCGCAGGTGTGGTCGAAACCGATGTCCGGGTGCGTATAGCCGATCTCCTTGATGGTTTCGCGCGCGAGTTCGATCACGTCAACATAGGCTCTGGTCGTGATCTCCCCGGCGACGACACACTGGCCGGTCGTCACAAGCGTTTCACAGGCGACGCGGGCGTTCTCAACCTTGCTCTGGCCCTTTGCCTCCAGTTTGATCTCCGCGGCGAGGATCGCGTCGAGGATGGCATCGGAGATCTGGTCGGCCACCTTATCGGGATGGCCCATGGTGACGGATTCGCTGGTGAACAGGTGGTTGCTGCGGCGGAATTGCGGGGACACAGAAGGCTCCTTCGACAGTGGCTGGTCGAGAAAACAGGGGCGGCACTGTACAGAGCGGGGATCGTGGCGGCAAGTGAAAGCGGGGTCGGTCGGGCGCGCGCTCGTTTTGAGACCTGAAGATGGGTTGGATGACGGGAATTTGCATGATTGGGACCATGCGTGTTCCGGTATCGCGCAGCCCGCGGGCTGCCGCCCGAGGCTATCAGCTGCCGCCATGCCGACGGTCCTTCCGCCGTGCGCCAGCTTGTAGCCGCGGGCGGGAGCCCGTGGTCGATCCCCGGTCGGAGTCACCCGTCACGGTTTCGGCTGGGAGATGCGGTCGCTGCCGGAGGGTTCCTTCTCCGACGGTGACGGCGGCGCGGGCTTCTTCTCCTGGTCGCGAGCGCGGTTCAGGATGCCTTCGAGCAACCCGCCGAGCGGGTCATCCCGCCTCGGCGGCGCGGGTTGAGTGGTGCTGGGCGGCGCGGGCGCCGGGTCTCTGCCCAGCGCGCGATCGCGCGCGCCGCCCAGCAGGGCTTTCTTCCCCGCCTCGACGGCCAGGTTCTGCACGACGACGTCCAGGTTCCACTTCGGCGCGGTCGTCGTCCCGGTAATCGGGATGGTGATGGTCTCGGGCACGTACTTGCGCAGATCCTCCCCAAGCGCGCGCAGCCGGGCGGTCGGGATCGACATGTTCAGCGGCAGCATCCTCTGGTCCGACAGGCGCACCCGGCCATCAAACGCGAGCGTGAAGCTATCGAGCATGAAGTCCAGATCCTGCGTGAGGATTCCATCCTCGATCGTGATCCGCGCGTCGCGGATGTTCGCCAGGATCGCACCGTCGCGCGTGTCGACGTCCAGCTTGCCCAGCAGGTCGTTGATGAATTTGTTGCCGATGTTCACTTCGCGGATCGACATGATCAGGTGCGCCCGTCCGTCGTTTTTGCGGGTGATCAGGTCGCCCAGCGGGACGTTGGTGACCTCGCCAACGGTGACGTCAATCAATCCGCGCGCCTCTTCTGGATCGACGAACGAGGGGTTGAGGAATTTTCCCAGCACGTTGTCGGCGAAAATGGGGTTCATGCTGACGCCGAGCAGCAGGTTCTGCTTCGCCGGGATCGACAGCCGCGGCTGCTCGTGGCCGAGGTCGATCGTGAACCCGCCGAGATCGATCGTCCCGCCGTTGACCGTCGCGGGCGTCGGGTGGCGCTTCTCGCGCGGACGGTCTGCGTAGACGGTCACGAGCTGCCCGCCGGGGAGCAGGTACAGCGGGAGGTCGAGGTCCGCGAGGTCGATGCCCTGGTAGCTGAGCTTCTGCACGGTCAATCCACCGCTGGCGGTGAGCGATTTGACCGCTTCGTGAAACGGCAACTCCTTGCCGCCGGCATCGACCGCGGGATAGCTGCCGCCGAACACGAACGTCCGGTTCGCCTGCCCGGCGATGATCAGATCCTTGTAATCCTCCGGCGTCTCCGAGATCAGCGGCTTGATGACCGGCCAGAGCTTGGCCAGGTCGTACGTGAGGTCGAGCCGCGTGTTGTCGTCGATCTTTCGCGCGACGGCCCAATCGGTGACGCCGCCCGTCAGGTTCGCCTTCAGCGCCCCGCTGCTGGCCATGTCGAGGGCAAGCGTGTTGATGACCGCCCGCTTGCTCGCCATGTCGAGCGTGAGGTCCTGCGTGAGGTCAAGTTGCTTTTCCGTGAAAGCGGGAGTTTGCGTGCCCTGCTGAAAGGCGACGAAATCGGTGGCGGTCGCCTTGCCGGTGAGCTGGATCGGTCCCCCGGCGCTGGTGACGCGCTGCGTCATCGCAAGCTGCCCGGCATAGGGATAACCCGTCCCCGGCGCCTGCCCGGCGAGCGCTTCGAGCAGGCGCGAAATCTCCTCAATTTGCCCGTCAACTTTCAACGCGCCTTTCGCCGTCGCGTTGTCGGTCTGCATGTTGCTGATGACCAGCGGCTCGGTAAGCGTCGCGGTGGCGACGGCGAGGTCGCCGGTCAGCTTCGTCACGCTGATTTGCCGGATCACGTCCGTCGCGTCGAGCGACGCGACGAGGCTGATCACCATGTCGCGCGGCGACTTGAAGCTGCCCGCCCCCTTCACCAGCGCGAGATCACTGATCCGCATCTCGCTGACATTGAGGTTCGTCTGCTGCCCTTCCCGAGCGACCTTCATCACGACCTTCGCGGATCCCTTGGAAATCACGAGGGGTTCCTCCCCTTTGGCGAGCCCCGCTTCAGCGGGCGGGGTGGTGGGCTGCGTCGCGGGCGTGAGCGCCCCATACAGCGCATAAACCTTCGACAAGCTCCCCACGTCCGCACTCACGTCCGCATTGCGCACCATCTCCCACGCCGCGGGCGAATCCGTGCTCCTCTGCTTCCAAAGTTGGATCTGAAGGTTCTCCGCCGCACCCTTCACGAAGCTGCTGACGAGATTCACGCTGCCGCTCATCGCGCTGCCGTCGGCGGGCGACGTGAGCTTCAGCACCGTCTGGATCGTCTCGTTCTGGATCGGCTCGCCCGCGGTCGTGAGGGTCAATTCGTTGACGTCGACGGCGCCGTCGATGTTCGTCTGCTTTTCGTTCGCGCTCAGCGTGAGCCGCGCACCGAGTCGCCCGGATTGAAGTTCCATGCTGCCGTCGGGCTGCTTCTCGATCAGCGGGCTGCCGAACGCGGCGAGCAGTTGGTTCACCCCCACGAGGTCGGCGGTCATGACGATCGCTCCGCTGCCCTGCACCGTCCCGCCCGGCGGGATGCGCACGACAAAGTCCCCGCCTTCGGTCGCGACGTTGAACAGCTTGCGATCCTCGACGATCTCCAGTTGTGAGAGCTTCGCCGCGAACGTCTCACCCAGGTCGAACGCGCCGGCGACGTTCACGCGGACCGTGCGGTCGTCGATCGGCGTGGTCTGCACGTTCGTCGCCGCGTCGGTCTTGCGCATCGTGACGTCCGCCACCACCAGCGCCAGAGGCGCGTCGCTGTTGATCGTAAGGGTCTTGCCGTTGGCGGCGCAGACCACGGGGTTCGCGAGCGAAACCCGTCCCCCCGTCAGCTCCAGGCCGTTCTGGCGAAGCGGTTCGTCAAGCCCCGCCATCTTCAACAGCGGCGCCAAAGCAGTCAGGCCCAGGTCGTGCAATTCCGCCGTCTGATGGGCCGTCAATGTATCGAATGCGATTCGGCGGTTCTCGATCGCATCGATCCTGCCGGCAAGTGTCAGCCTGCCCGGAGGCGCGTCGTTCGCGCCGGACGCGAGGCGAATATCATTGCTGATCGGTCCGTTAATGTCCGGGATGTCGACGACGATCTCACTCGGCTGAATCACCATCACCGGCGCGGGATCGTCGCCGTGGTAGATCGAGCCTCTCAGTTCCGTGATCGTGACCTTGCCGCTGAGGTCGGGGAGATCGCCGGTGCTCGGATCTTCCGGCTTCTTCGGCGCTTCGGGGTCCGATTTGACGAGCCGGCCGTAGTTCGTCGTGCCATCCTCGTTGATGACGAACTTCACAAGGTTCGGCCGTTCAATCAGCACGTCGCCCAGCGCGTACTTGCCCCTGACGGCGTCGATCAGGTTGATCGGGACGCGGACGCGCGAAATCGTCAGGATCGTCACGCCCTGCTGATCGAGCACCTTCACGCCGTCGATGTTCACGCCGCTCGTCCATCCGATCGACCAGTCGTCGATTTCGACCGTGCCGTTGAGGCTGTCGTTGATCCTGCTGACCGCGAACGACTTCCCCGGCCCGGTGCTGGCGAGGCTCGGCAGGAAGACGATCAGCAGCACGATCAGCACCAGCACCACCCCGAGAACCTTCAGCCACGTGTGCTTCTTCTTGCGCGCCGGCGTGGCGGCACGGGCGGATTCGGGGTGCTCCGGTTGCGGGGCGGCGGGCGTGGGGTCGATCGGTTGTTCGGCCATGACAGTGGTCTCTTCCGTTGAGTGAACCTGGCGTAAGTCTGTCGGTTATGACTAATGACACGTTAGGCGGAGCGGGCTTGTCAATCCCCCATGCGAACCGGTAACGTGGCGCGTCACATGGCCAAGACCACGCGCAAGGCGGCATTGATCACCGGCATCACCGGACAGGACGGCTCATACCTGGCGGAGCTTTTGCTCGGCAAGGGCTACGACGTGCATGGCGTCGTCCGCCGGAGCAGTTCGTTTAACACGGACCGCATCGAGCACCTCTACAAAGACCCGCACGACCCCGACGCGCGGTTGTTCCTCCACTACGGCGACCTCGTCGACGGCACGGGGCTGCGCGAGGTGCTCACGCGCGTCTGCCCGGACGAGGTATACAACCTCGGCGCTCAAAGCCACGTCCGCGTCAGCTTCGACCAGCCCGTTTATACCGTGCAGACCGACGCGCTGGGGACGATCAATCTCCTCGAAGCCATCCGCGACACGGGCAAGCCCGTCCGCTTCTACCAGGCGAGCAGCAGCGAGATGTACGGCAAGGTGCGGGAGACCCCGCAGACGGAAACCACCCCGTTCCACCCGCGCAGCCCGTACGCGTGCGCGAAGGTGTACAGCTACTGGCAGGTCTTGAACTATCGCGAAAGTTACGGGATGTACGCGTGCAATGGGATTCTCTTCAACCACGAAAGCCCCCGCCGCGGCGAAACGTTCGTCACGCGAAAGATCACCCGCGCCGCCACGCGCATCAAGGAGGGGTTGCAGGAGAAGCTGTTCCTCGGCAACCTCGATGCAAAAAGAGACTGGGGCTTCGCCGGCGACTATGTCGAGGCGATGTGGCTGATGCTCCAGCAGGACAAGGCCGACGATTTCGTGATCGCCACGGGCGAGACCCACAGCGTCCGCGCGTTTTTAGACGAGGTGTTCAGCATCCTGGATTTGGACTGGAAGAAGCATGTTGAGGTTGACCCCCGCTACTTCCGCCCCGCCGAGGTCGACCTGCTGCTCGGCGACGCGACGAAAGCGCGAAAAGAGCTGAAGTGGACGCCGAAGATCACGTTCAAAGCGCTGGCGAAGATGATGACCGACGCCGACTGGAAGCTCGCCAGGCGCGAGAAGCTGCTGGCCGATCACGGCAGAATTGCCGACAACACCTGATCAGCGCTGCTGGATCAGGGCTGCGGGGCCGTCTCGAAGTCCACGCGTTCATACAATTCCGCCAGCCGAACCTCGGCGTCGATCGCGTCAAGCGGAATCACCGCATCCAACCCTTCGTAGCGTTCGGGAACAAACCCGTTGTCCGTGCGGGCGTGGACGACGACGCTCGGCCGATCCATCTCGATGAGCAGGTAAAACGCCAGCGTGGGGATGGTCAGGTAGGCGTCGCGCTTTTCGCCTTCATCGGTGCGGCGGGTCGCATCGGACACGACTTCGGCGATGACCACCGGATTGTCCTGAAACGTGTCGTTCGCGGGATTCGGCTTACAGACGACCATCCCATCCGGATAATAAAACCGAGTGTGCGTCGGGAAGCGGACGCGCACTTTCGTGTCCGAATTCAATGGCTCACAGGGTCGACCGCGGAGTTGGGCGTAGAGCGCACCAAGAAACGCACCAGCAATGACGTTGTGAACATTTCTCGCCCCCGGCATGGCGTAGACATAACCGCCCAGGTACTCGCGCCGAACATCCGAAGCCAGTTCGCCGGCCAGGTAGTCTTCAACGGACATCAGCTCGATTTGCTTTGCCGCGGTCATGCGTCCCAACCTACGCTCGGATGTCCCTGACATCAAGATTGGATCGCGTTACCGCCGCCGCTTTCGCCGGCACAGGGCCAGAGCGCCAACGCCGAGTAGTGCGATGCCCGCCGGCTCTGGGACGGTCGAGAGCGCGACGTCGTTACCGTCACCGCCGCGGTAGCTGATGAACAGATCTTCGCCGCCGAACGTGCCCACGCGGGCGCCCTCGGCCAGTCCCGCAAACGTGCCGGACAGGTCGCCGTTGACGTCGAAGATCGTGAACAACTGGTTGGGCTGGAACGAGAACCCGTCGAGCGGCACGACCGAGAGCGTTCCGCCGAGCGACAGGTCGCCGTTGATGATGAGCTGGTCGAAGCCGCCGGTGACCGTGCCGGCGATCTCGATTTCGGTGTTGGAACCGTCGCCGAGGAACACGTCGGCGTCGAACGGGACGACGCCGGGGCTGCGGCCGATGCGGACGGGGCCCTCGAAGAATACGTCGCCCCCGCCGGTCACGCCGCCGCTGCCGCTGAAGGCGCCGAAGAAGACGGCGGCGCTGGTGCGCGTGCCGGCGGCGCTGACGCGCAGGGTGTCGTTCTGGATCACGTCGTCGTAGAAGGTGGCCTGCGCCCCGCCGGAGACGACGATGTTTCCATAATTCTCGATCCGGCCGAAGACGTCGGTCGTGCCGAAGCTGATGCCCAGCGCACCGACGTTCTCAAGCCCGCCATTGAAGCGCACGATGGCGTCGCGGGCGACGATCTGGCCTTCGGTGCTGGTGGTGACGGGGGCGGTGAAGGTCATCTGAGCCGGCGCGACGGCGGTGCCGATCACCTCGATCCGCCCGATGTTGGCCACACTGTTGCCGACGGTCCCGTTGCCGTGGAGCAGGCCGTAATTGGTGATCGATCCGCCATTCATCTGGGCGTCGTTGACCAGCTCGATCTCGCCGGAGTTGACCGTGCCGCCCAGCGCGCTGAGCGTGCCGTCGACGCGCAGCTTGCCTTGCGTCCGCACTTCCAGCAGTTCGTTGACGGTGAGCTGCCCCGAGCGCTGGAGGCGCAGCTCCGCCACCCCGCTGACGGCGGCGCCGATGGTGAGCGAGCGGAGGGTTTTGGCGGAGAACGGGCCGGTGACGCTCAGCCCGTTCTCGGGCGTGATGAAGGTGGGCACGTTGTCGGCCGGTCGGGCGCGGTAGCGCCAGTTGGTTGCGGTGTCCCAAGCGCCGCCCGCGCCGTCGTAGCGGTGGGCGGTGAAGGCGACGGCGACGCCGTTGACGTCGTCATTCTCGTAGCGGAAGACGACGTCGCCGTCGTCGTTGAGTTCGCCCAAGCTAAGGTTCCCCGCGGCGGAGCCGAACAGCGTATCGCCTCTGCCAATGATCTTTCGGATGACCGATGCGGAGTTGGCGACGTACAAACCGGACCCGGCATCATCCGAATCTCCACGAAACGCTACCTGGCCAGCATCGTTGATCCGTGGCCTGCTCAGGAAAGCAAACTCGCCAGTTGAATCGACGACGGTTCGGCCGGTCGAGGTGTAGATGCCGCGCACGCCCGAGTCGAGCCTCGCCTCGAAAGCCACCTCCGCGGCGTCGTTGATGTCCGGGTTGGTGAGTGCGGCGTAGGGGGCCCCGGTGGTGACGGCCACGCGATTGGCGACTGGGTCCGGGCCGGTGAAAATACCGCTCCCGCCGGTGTCGAGCGTGGCTTCAAACGCGACCGTGCCGCTGTTGTTGATGGCCGGCCGGAGCAGCGAACTGTAAGCGCCGGCAGAATTCGCCACGGTATCGGTGGCGGGGTTTGGGCCGGTGAAGATGCCCTCAACGCCCGAGGCGAACCGGGCGCGGAAGGCGGCGGTGCCGGCGTTGTTGAACCCGATGGGCCCGAGGGGAATTTCGTTGTATGCCCCGCCCGTGAGCGCCAGCGCGTCGGCGAACGGGTTGGGGCCGGCGAAGACGCCGAAGTGGGAACTGGTCCGTCCCCAGAAGGCCACCGTCCCCGCGTCGTTGACGGCAGGAAGGTTGAAGTCCAGGAACAGCCCGTTGGCGTTGGTCATCACGGCATCGGCGGTCGGGCTGGGTCCGGTGTAGATGCCGCTGACCACTGTGCTCGGGCCGGTGAATACACTCCCCACGAACCCCACTTTGCCGTGATTGTTGAGTGTTGGCGGCGCCGAGCCGATGTTCGAGGTATATGTCGAGGTGTCGGCAATGTTGGCGAAATCGTATTTCTGTCCCCATGCCGGAAGCGCGGGGAGCGAACAGGCCGCCACGGCGGCGGTGAG
>JBBSLV010000067.1:0-12294 GCA_038233535.1 Tepidisphaerales bacterium
ATCGGCGACTACGCGAGGAAGAACCACCCCGACTTGGTCGACATCACCGCCAAAGCCGCCGCCGCGTGGAACAAAACGTACGGCCAATCGTTCGACGTCAACGACGAGACGGCGACGTTCGGCGCCGGCTCGCCGATCACGCTGGGCGGCGCCGGGAAGACGGCGACCGTCCCGCTCGGGGGGCTGACGATCCCGTTCGTCCGCGAGCCCGGCGGATGGCGCGTCGATGCCCCCGACGTCTTGACCGGCGAAGGGCTCAAGAACGCTCTGATCCAGCGCCTCGACGCGATCGGCAACGGCATCACCGCTTTGCCGAAGGACAAGGCCGACGCCCACCGGCTTGTCGCGCAGCAGGTGCTGGAAGCGATCATGACCACCGACCAGCCAAAAAGCCCCGCCGTGCAATTGCGGTGACGCGCGTGCAACCGCGGAGGTTCTGGTGCCTGTCATTGGTGAGCCCTGACGCGGCATGCCGATGCTTCCGTTCAATTTGCCGCCTAATCTCTAACGATGCATTACCGCCGTTCGATTCTCGGCCTCGTCCTGCTTGTATTGACGAGCCTTGTCCGCGCGCAGACGACGCCGCCCGAGACCGTCGTCATCGAGCGGTCGGCTCCGGAAGTGCAGACGCGCACGTTTGACCCGAAGAACCCCCCGCCCGAGATGCCCCCGCTGCGCTCCGGGGAGGCGGCCGTCACCGAGTCCAACTTCTCCTGCCAGACCCTCATCGCCGCGACGATCATCGACCAGATCCCCAGCGCCCACGGGTGCACGGCCACCGTCCGCATCACGTCGGTGAAGACGACGATCAAGCTCGGCATCACCATCTGGCTGCCCATCAAGGGATCGAAGAAACTGACGGCCCACGAGGAAGGCCACCGCATCATCGACGAGACGTTTTACGAAGACGCCGAAGCGGTTGCGCGCAAGCTCAGCATGGAGATGCTCGGCCAGCGCCGCGTCGGCAAGGGAAGGGACTGCGACGCCGCCGCCCAGGCCGCCATCAAGGACGCCGGGGAGCAGCTTTGCGGGGATTACATGGTCGCCGTGCAGCAGCCCGCGTCGCGCGTGCAGGAGCTGTACGACGACATCACCGATCACGGCCGCCGCCGGATCGGGGAAGACGCCGCCATCAAGCGGGCGACGGACCAGCAGCAAAAAGAAGCCGAGCAAGCAGCGGCGGCGACGAAGCCGGCGGGAACGGAGCGAGCTACGCGCCTTCCTGCCGAAGCATCTGCCGAACCGCCAGCTGCGACGGCTGATTGATCGCGAGTACGGCGATTGTCGCCCGGCCAATCGGGGTGAGACCGATCAGCGCAGCGTCCATGAAAGGTCACGCCGCGGAGTTCCGGTTCTTCAGTGACCTGCGTGCTTTGGATTGAACGATCATGAGAAAATCGTTCACGTGCAGGTAGTCGTCCAGTTCGATCTGCTCCTGCGGGGAGAGGATCGCCTGTTGTGCCTTGTCCGCGAGCTCGGCATATCGCGACTGATCGGCGGGCGGGAAATCGAGCGTCAGAACGTAGCGCGCCAGTTCGGGCGGCAGCGTTCCCCGTTGCGGATCAATCACGCGTTGAAGGATGCGGGACTGACGATCCATGCCGATCAAACACCCGCGCGAAATTGGATCACCCTTCGAACTCGTTCCCCACCTTGCGCGCCCGCACCGGCTTATCCAGGTTGATCCCCAGCTTCACTCCCACTTCAACGAGCAGGTTCCAGCCCGCGGCCATGCTGACGTAGCTCGACAGCTCGCTCTTGGGCACGCGGATGGTCGGAAATCTCGTCTGACGATCGGAGATCGCGATGATCGTCAAACCGACGCCCTTCGCCAGAACGTCGGCGAACTTGGCTTCCGAATCCTCGTACGGATCGACCCAGATCACGACGTCGTCACCGTTCATGACCTCCTCGATCCCATGCACGGCGTACGTGCCCTCGAGGAAGTCGCTCTTTTTTCGCGTGATCTCGTTGGTCTTTAGCGTCAGCTCCTCGGCCACGCCGTCGTTGCGTCCGGCGAAGTAGATCGTTCCCGCTTTGGTGATCTTGTCGGTCAGCGCGGAGTCGATCGGGACGGTGAGCGCCTCGCGCACCTGGCGGGCGAGGGTTTTGAGCTTCCCGCCCAGCGACGGCTTGCCCTCGGCGTGCTCGAGCAGCGCGTGATGGAATAGCGCCTGCTCAACGACGCTCTTCGTCGCGGCGACGGCGCCCTCGGGACCGCACTTGAGGACGTAGCATGGGTTCGACAACTCGCCGAGCTTGCTGCCGTCGAATGCGGTGAGCCCGTAACGGTGCGGATGACCTTTTGCCTTCAAGTCGTTGAACAGCTTGATGACCTCCGACGTTTTACCGGAATTGCTCGCCGCGAAGACGGCCCAGTCGGTCAGGTCGTACTCCTGCGACTGCCGGGCCGCGTCCGTGTGCAGCGCGAGTTTCGACCCGGCGCGCCGCGCCTGCATGATCGCGTGCTTGGCGGGGAAAATGCGGCTGGAGCCTTCACCGGTCAGATGCAGCTTGCCAACCCGCGCGATCTCCTTTGCCGTGTCGATCGCCTGATCCGGGTTGAAGTTCGCGATAACGTCCGCCGTCGCAAGCATGTCTTTGACGAGGCCGAAGGGCGTGTATTTCGGGTCGGTGAGGTTCATTTTGGTTCCTGTGTGGGGGGTGGACGCAAAGATCGCGGAGATCGCAAAGATCGCAAAGAAAGGCGGACCCGATTCATCGCCTGAAAGCTTCTAAAACAACCCCTGCCACCGCGGAGACGGAGAGCGCGGAGAAGACAAAACCCTGAAAACAGGTTCACTTTTCTTTCTCCGCGTCCTCGCGTCGCCGCGGTGAACTCGAGCTCTCATTCTCTTCTTTGCGACCTTTGCGTTCTTCGTGATCTTTGCGTCGCGCTTTTGAGACGAGTTCAGGCATGGGCCTTTCTGATCGTCAGCGACGTGTACGTCGGCAGTTCGCCCACCAGCGGACTGGCGTAGTCGTGGAAGGCCCTGGTCACGCTCATGCCGTCCTTGCCGATGTACTTGTCGTCCATCGGGCGGGCGCTGATGGCGACTTTTTTGAGCGGGATGGCGCCGAAGGCGCTTTTGTAGCGCTGGCCGCGCTTGCTGGCGCGGTCGAGGGTGACCATGACGCCGCCCTCGCCGCGCTCGGCGAGTTTCACCGCTTGTCTCCCGCACCCGTAGGCTTCGTCGATGTCGAGCTTGACGGCGCGGTCGGCGGCGCTCATCTGCAAACTCTCCGTCACCTGAAACTCCCCGCGCCAGCCGAAGGTGTTGCTGAGCATCCGGTGGAGCATCATGGCGGCGCTCGTGCCGCCCATGGCGCCGAACTCGACGTTGCTGAACTTGTCCGTGACCTT
The DNA here is from genome assembly GCA_038233535.1 of Tepidisphaerales bacterium. GTDB lineage: Bacteria > Planctomycetota > Phycisphaerae > Tepidisphaerales > Tepidisphaeraceae > DASYWJ01. The sequence continues at coordinate 3,365 of JBBSLV010000067.1, forward strand.
GCTGGCGCTGACGGGCGTTCCGTCGGCGTGGGTGATGCCTTCCCCGCAGACGACCGAGACGAAGCCAAATTTCTTGTAGGCATTGTCGGCGGCGGCGAGAAACTTCGTCTCCTCGAACGGGCGCTCGGGCATCAGGATGATGTGCGGGGGATCCTCCGGTTTGCGCTTCGCCAGCGCCGCGGCGGCGGGGAGCCAGCCGGCGCTTCTTCCCACCGTCTGGAACACGGTGAACGGGTCGACGCGCTGCATGTCGCGGGCCAGCAACCCCCCCTGCTGGACGCTCATCGCAACGTAACGCGCGGCGCTGGGATAGCCGGGCGTGTGATCGACGCCGAACAGGTCGTTGTCGACCGTCTTGGGAATCCCCACCCCGATCATTTCGTACCCCACGCTCGCGGCGTGCTCGGTGATCCGATGGACCGTATCCATCGTGTCGTTCCCTCCGATCATGAACAGATAGCGAATGTCGTACTTTTTCAGCCGCTGCATGATGGGCGCGAAATCCGGATCTTTCAGCTTATGGCGGCTGGACCCCAAAGCGCTGGATGGGGTGGTGCGAAGCTGCTTGAGCGTGGCGGGCGACTCTGCCGAGAGGTCGAGCAGAAAGTCGCCCAGGACGCCTTCGATGCCGAAGCGCATCCCGAAGACCCTGCCCAACTTACGTGACGCTTTGGCCCCTTCGACGATGCCCACAAGCGATGCATTAATGACCGCCGTCGGTCCGCCCGATTGACCCACCAAAACATTGCCACGACCCATGTCCCATTCTCCAGCGTTGCGGAAATATAAACGATTCGTTCTTTGCAATTTCGTCCGAACCCGTTAATATAAATAACCGTACTGTTTTTATTTAGCAAGCATGAGCATCAGATGACCGACAAGCCTATTCTGTACCTTGGCGACCTCTCGCTCGCCACTGCCGCCGGTTACCTCACCGGTCTCATGACGATGTGGGATGTCGGTTACGACTACCTCCCCACCGACGTCGCGGTGAACGGGGAAGCGCAGCAGCCCCGTAACCTCTTCGTCATCAGCGACTACCCGGCCAAGCACATGCCTGACGATGTTCAGGACACGATCATCCGCCGCGTCGAAGCGGGCGCGGGCCTCTTGATGATCGGGGGATGGGAATCGTTTCATGGATTCGGGGGGGATTGGGACAAAACCAAACTCGCCGACATCCTTCCCGTCGAGATCGATCATCAGGACGACCGGGTGAACTGCGACCAGCCGACGATGGTCCGCTGCGTGAACAAAAGCCATCCGATCGTGGAGGGATTGCCGTGGAACGAGCGCCCGCCGATGATCGGGGGGTTCAACAAGTTCGCGCCCAGGCCCCACGCCGAAGTGCTGCTCGACGTGCAGCGGTTCGAAGCGCAGTGCACGAATGGCGAAATGGATTTCCGCCCGGTGGACGTCCAGCCGCTGCTCGTGGTCGGACGGCACGGGCGCGGGCGCGTCGCGTGTTTGGCGACGGACATCGCCCCGCACTGGGTGGGCGGCCTCGTCGACTGGGGCGCAGGGCCGCGCATCATCACCGAAGCGCCGGGGAGTTGGGCGATCGAAGTCGGCACGTATTACGCCCGGTTCCTCCACAACCTCGTGAAGTGGGTCGGGCGACTGGATGAAACGCCCGTCGCGAAGGAGTCGCTGGTCGCGACGCGGTAATGCCGTAGAATCCGTTCCATGCCTGATCATTCGTCTTTCCACATCACGCGCCTCGACGCGGCGCGCAAGACGCAGTACCAGAACCTCGCCGCCGCGATGGAATCCGACAACCCCGCCCGCGAAACCTGGCTCTTCGTCGCCCCGCACGACGACGATTTGTGCCTCAGCAGCGGCCTGCTCATGCAGCAGGCGGTCGCCGAGGGGATCAATGTGCAGGTGCTGGTCGTGACCGATGGGCGCATGGGCTACTGCACGCTGGAACAGCGCGATTCGATCGTGGACATCCGCCGGAACGAGACGCATGAGTCGTTCGCCGTCCTTGGCGTGCCGAAGGAAAGTATCCACTCCCTTGGCTACCCCGACGGCGGTCTCGCGCCGTTGTGCGGCCGGCGCAAGGCGCTGCCCGACGACGAGGTGAAGGCGATCGAGGGTTATGTCGGCTTGCAGAACGGTTTTACGTACCACCTGCGCAAGGCGCGCCCGACGCGCGTGTTCGTCCCCACGAGTGCCGATCTGCACCCCGATCACCAGGTGACGCATAACGAGCTGATGATCTGCCTGTTCCACGCCGCCGGCACGATCTGGCCGGAGCTGGGCGAGCCGTTGGCGGACGTGCCCAAGGTGTACGAGCTGGCGGTCTACTGCGATTTCCCCGCCCCGCCGCAGCTTCAGATCCAGGCCGGCAGTGAAGCGTTCGAGAAAAAGCTCGCCAGCATCGCCGCGTTCCGCTCGCAGACCCAGATCGCGCGCCTCGTTGAGACAATCCGCCAAGCGGGCCCGACGGAATACGTCCGCGAGCTGAACTTCCGGTTCTATTCGCCGAACAACTACAAGCCGATGTTCGCGTGACTAACTGCCACCGCGCAGTGCCGAGGGACGGTCGCGGGCGCGCGAACGAGGAGGCACGGCATCAGCCCGCCTTCGCTTGACGATATCGTTCAATCACCCGTCGCCGTTTCTCATCCCAGTCGGCGGGCGTGACCTCGCGCAGACCCGTTTTCATCGCCTGAAGCAGCTCAGCCTCGAGTTCTTCAGAAACCGGGAGCTCGACATCCGCTGCGATCAACGACAGCGCGTATGCCTCGACGCTGGAGAATCCAAGCTCTTTGGCGCGGACCTCCGCGTTGCGCCGCTCGTCTTCGGAAAGGGTTAGTTGCAGCGTGGACATGTAACCTCCGGCAGAATCGTATTAGATCACGACCCCCATCGCGCGGGTTGAACTTACCAGGACGCGACGGGAATCGCGGCGGCATCGAACTCGAATCCCACCCCCAGCGGCGCGTCCGCCACGCTCCCGATGCGCATGGCGCCGTTTTCGATCCGAACTGCGGGGAAGCCGCGCGGGGAGCGGCCATACAGGTCCGGGTGCGCGTACATTGCCTTTTCCTGCGTCTTGGCGGGCCACATGGATAAGCCGGCGAAGTAGTGGTGGGCGTTGCGCTCGACGTGCGTGATGCCCAGCGTCGCCATGACGGCCAGATCCTGCTGAAGCGCGACCGGGCCGACGTTGGTGAGGTCTTCGCCGCCGAGGATGAGCTTCGTGCCGCTCTGGCGTCGGCGGTGGGCGATCAGGCACCCGTTGGCGACGCCCTTGAAGACGCCCTTGCAGTTCTTGTGGCTCGTGCCGACGTAGCCATTGTCCAGCGCGTGTCGCACGTCGGCGCACGTGGCGCCGGACTCGTCGATCACCATCGGCGGACGGTCCGGCCAGCGTTGCAGTGAATGGCTCGTCGATTCCAACAGCGCGACGTCGCGGGGAAACGGTTGTTCGACGAACAGCATCGCCCGAGCGAACAGCGGCTGGACCAGCGAGTCGGCGCTGAGGAGATCGCACAGCTCCCGCAGCCGATCGACCTCACGGAAGTTCTCGTTCCCGTCGAGCGTGATCGCGAGGTTCCCGCCCGCGACGAGCGGGCCGACCACGTCCGTCAGACGGCGCAGCCGAGCGGCGTCGGCGCGGGGGTCGCCGCCGAGCTTGATTTTGAAGTGCGTCAACCCGTACGCGCGAATGCACGCTTCGAGCGATTGCGGCAACCCGTCGTCAACGCGATCGGCGGGCGCGATCTCATCGTCGGTCAGCGGATCGAGCAGCCCGACCGTGTGCCGCACGATGACCGACCGCAGCGGCGCGGACGGGAGCAACTCCTTCGGCTGGAGCGATTTCAGCTCCGGGTGCAGCGCGTCGAGCCGCACCCCGAGCCGTCCATCGTGCAGGGCGCGGGCGAACGTCGTGCCGGTCGCGCGGCAGTAACCCTCGATCATCGCCCGCTCGATCAGGCTCGTGCCGAATCCGCTCAGCAACGGGGGGAGGTTCTTTTCCTTTCCCCAGCGCGACTGCTCGTCGTCGACGCACTTCCACAGCTCGAACACCGTCGCCGCCGCCCCCGCGGTTTTTGCGATGCCGCACGCGGAACGGATGACGCCATGCATCTGCTCGACTTCGTCGGCATACGACTGGTTCGCATCTTTGGTGAACCACTTCGGGGGGAGATTGTCTGCGGAAATGCCGGTGAAGCACTTGCCGTCGACGTCGAGCGTGACGCGGCAGAACAGGTGCGGGCACTTCGTCAGGGTCACCATGCCGTAGCGGAACGGCAGCCGCGTGCGCAGCATCAACTGGTGCAGACTGGTTTCGACAACGCGGATAGCCAACGATCCTCCCGGGGCGCTTGCATCGACAATCGTCGAAGAAAACCGCGTCGCAAGCGACGGGGCTAAACGTGAACAGCGCTGTGTACCTTACCGTTCATGCGTCATCCTGACGCATGCGACACCCAAAACGACAACGTCCACGCCCGGAGAATTCTCCCTGGCGCGGACGTTGTGTCTACCCGTCGTAAAGGACGTTTAGTCGACTGAGATCGAAGCGCCGTCATCGTCCATATCCGCCTGGCTTTCGCAGCCCACCTGAACGGCGGCGAACAGACCCAGCAACGCGAGCAACATGATCGTCTTCATAATCCTACTCCCTGAAAATGGTCGTTTGGCCGCGGACACCCGCTGCCATTGATCGTCTGACATGCAACAGCGGTGCCACGGCGGGCTCAAGTGGATATTCGGCGCCGGTCAGACAACAGCGGGCGGCTCGGTCGGGTCGTACGCCACCGCGTGCGACGCCGGGTCCGACAGCTCGATCACGCGCTGCGCGACCGCCTGATGCTCCGATGAGCCGATAAACGGCGGCAGCGGGCCGCGCGTCGGGGGCTTGACGTATTTCGCGAACAGCCGGTCCAGCCGCTCCCCCGCCTCAAACACGCGCCGCTCCGGCAGCTCGCCGCTCTCGACTGCCTTCACGATCACCTCGATCGCCCGGTTCTGCTGCTCGTGGCTGTGGCAGAGCATGAACAGGTCAATCCCCGCCCGCGCCCCGCGGACAATCGCGTCGTCGAACCCGAAGTGGTCGGCGATCGCCTTCATGTCCATCGCGTCGGAGATGATCACCCCGTCGTACATCAGCCGCTTGCGCAATAGCCCATGGAGCACCGGCTCGGAGAGGGTGGCGGGGAATTTATCGTCGATCGGGCGGAAGATCACGTGCGCCGACATGATCGCCGACACCCCCGCCGCGATGGCGGCCTTGAACGGGCGCAGCTCGACCGTCAGCAGCCGCTCAAGCGGGTGGTTCAGCGCCGGCAAATCGATGTGGCTGTCCTGGCTGGTGTCGCCGTGACCGGGAAAATGCTTGCCGCACGCCCCGACGCCCTCATCCTGCAACCCGCGGAGCAGCGCGCATCCCATCCGTGCGACCAGGTCGGCATCGCGCCCAAACGAGCGGGCGCCGATGACGGGGTTGTCCGGGTTCGTGTCCACATCGAGCACAGGCGCGAGGTTCATGTCAATGTTCACCGCGCGCAGTTCCCGCGCCAGCACCCGTCCAAGCTCGCGCGCCAGTTGTTCGTCCCCCGCCGCCCCGACGGCGCGCATGGGGGGAATGATGGTGAACGGCTCGCGCAGCCGCATCACGCGCCCGCCTTCCTGATCGATGCTCGTCAGCAATGGCCGGCCTTTGGCGAGGTCCTTCAGATCAGCGGCCAGGTCCGCAAACGCCCGCGGTGACCCCACGTTCCGCGAGAAGAACACGACTCCGCCGATGCCGCGGTTGATCAGATCCGCAAGCTCTTCGGGGACGCTCGTCCCGTGAAAGCCCGCACACACCATCTTCGCCGCCGCCCGTTGGAGGTTCATCATTTGACTCGGAAAATTACCGGGTTGAATCGGTTGAGGCAAACCGCCCCACGTTGTCGCTAGTTGTCGCTTGCCGCCTTGACCTTCTTCGTTTCTTCCTCGTCCATCGGGATGAACAGCAGCGTCAGCGCGCCGGGGATCGTCAGAACGCACGCGACGATGAACACGCCCTTGTAGCCGAAGACGGACTGCACGATGCCCGCCAGGATCGTCGCGAAGGTAATGAACAGCGCGCCCAACCCCGTGCCGATCGCATAATGGCTGGTGACGAATTTTCCGCGCTGGGCGACGTGCATGAGGTAGACGAAGTAGCCGGCAAAGCCGACGCCGTAGCCGAAGGCCTCGATGAACACGACGGGAAAGAGCCACCCCGCGCTGGGCATCGCGTAGGCCGCCCAGACGTACAACAGGTTCGGGACATGCATGCAGAACACGAGGGGCCAGAACGCCTTGCGGAGCCCGACCTTCGAGATCCACCACCCGCCGAGCAACCCGCCGAAGATCAGTCCGAACGACTGGCCGATGCCTTTGATCACGCCGAGCTGCGACAGGGAGATGCCGAGCCCGCCGGCCTCGGGCTTGTCGAGGATGAACAGCGTGGCCATCGCGAAGACCATCGCCTCGCCGAAGCGGTAGAATATGATGAACGCGAGGATCGCGCCGAACCCGCTCTGGCGGGCGTAGGTGACGAACGCGTCGCCCATCGGCGTGCCACGGACCTGCTTGCGGATGGCCCACCACAGCGCCGGCGCGAGAATGAGGGCCGCTACGAGATGCACGATCTGAGTGCGTAACTCGGCCGGCGTCATGTGCCAGGTGATGGGCACCTTTGGCTTGGGCAGCAGCTTCAGCGCTTCCCCGCGAACCTCCGGGTCCGCGATCGACATTGCCGCGTCGTACGTCGTGCCGTGGAGGTTCCGGAACGTGGCGAACCCGACCAGCTCTACCATGGCCGCGATCGCGAAGTAAGCGACGACGCCAGTGGCGACGATCGTCACCGTCCGCCAGACGTTCTTCGTCCGCTCGCCGGGCGCGACATCGATAACCGGGACATCGGCGGCGGGGTTGGGGAGCTTGAAGAAGTTCCAGATCGTGCCCGCCGAATAGAATAGCGCCGCGATCCCCAGCCCTACGACCCACGCCGACTGGTTCGTCATCCCGCGGTGGATCAGCCACCCGGCCAACACGACGATGCCGGAGTCGATAAACAATCGGCCGAACCGGCTCGACGCCGCCATGACCCCGCTAAACGCCGCCTGCCGCTTCTTGTCCAGCGACATCAGATAAAGCCCGTCGCAGGCGATGTCGTGCGTGGCGGAGAACGTGGCGAGCAGGAACATCGCCGCCACGGAGAAGACGAAGAACTTCGGCGTGCCCATCGCCGCCGCGGTGATGAGTAGCGTGATGGCGATGGCGATCTGCATCGCCAGCGTCCAGCGCCGCTTCGTGAAGTTGAAGTCAACGAGCGGCCCCCAGAACATCTTGAACACCCACGGCAACGCGGCCAGCCCCGTCCACGTCGTGATGCTGATGTTGTCGACGCCCAGGCTTTTGTAGACCGCGCCCATCAGCGACGTGACGACGCCGTTGGGCAGAAACTGCATGAAGTAAAGGACGGGGACGAACAGCCACGGGTTGATCGGCGGACGCGGCGGCCCGCTGTCGAGCGACGGCACGTTATCCGGCGGCGCAATAGCCGCGCTGGCCTGATCAGGCTCGGTCACCGGCGCGCGGTTCTGTTCCGCCCCCGCGGTGGGCAGCGGCGTGTCCTTGGGATCGGGATTCAGCGGCGTGGACGCGTCTGTCGGTGAGCTCAAAGCACGGTCTCCTCACGCCGGTGTCTGCGCCGCGAAGGCGGAGATCCGGATCGGGCGGCGCAGATTTCTCAAAACAGAATCCGGGTCTTCGCTTACAGCTCAGAACCCGGCGTGAGACGGCATGCTACCCGCCCACGAACCGCTACCCAAACTTTAACAGCCGCATGTGATATAAACCCCGCTCAACCCCATGACCCTCCCCCACTTTCTTGCCCAAACGACCGCCCCGACCTCCGGCTCCCTCGCGGGGCATTGGACGTGGATCGACTGGGGCGTGCTCCTCGGATACTTCCTCCTGACCACCTGGATCGGCCACCGCCTTGCCGGCAAGCAGGCGACGATCCGCGACTTCTTCCTCGGCGGGCGCACGCTCCCCTGGTACGCCGTCGCCGGGTCGATCATCGCCACCGAAGTCAGCGCCGTCACGTTTGTCAGCGTTCCGTTCGTCGTGTTCGGCGGAAACTTTCAGTACCTCCAGATCGTCCTGCTGGGCACGTTGCTGGCGAGGCTCATCGTCGCGTACGTATTGGTACCGGCCTACTACCAGCGCGAGATTTACAGCCCATACGACTACATGGGTAATCAGTTGGGCAGCAGCGTGCGGACGATGACGACGGCGCTGTTTTCCCTCGGCGGTGTGCTGGCGCAGTCGGCGCGCGTGTACCTGACGGCCGTCGTGCTCGAGCTGGTTCTCCGCAGGCAACTATCCGCAATTTCCGACATCGTCGGGCTGTCGCCGGTGGCCTTGTCGATCTGGCTGATCGGGCTGGTCGCGATCCTCTGGACGCTGATGGGCGGCATCGCCACCGTCATCTGGACCGATGTGATCCTGTTCCTCGTCTTCCTGCTGGGCGCGGCCATCGCGCTGGTTGTCGTGGCGTCCGAAGTGCCTGGGGGGTTTGGGGAGATCTTTCGCATGGGCTGGCGAGACGGGAAGTTTGAATTGTGGGACGTGCAGTTTACGCCGACGAAAGCCTACACCCTCTGGGCCGCCGCCATCGCCAGCACCTGGGGCAACGTCGGCGCGTACGGCACCGACCAGCTCATGGCCCAGCGCATCTTCTGCTGCAACGGGCCGGCGCAGGCGCGAAAGGCGGTCCTGTGGAGCTGGCTGGGCATCCTCGGAGTAACGGTGATCGTCATGCTCGTCGGTGTCGGGCTGTACGGTTATTACCACCACTATCCGCTCCAGGGCGAGGCGCTGGCGGCATTCGAGCGGAAGGGCGATCGGATCTTCCCGATCTTCATCCTGACCGTCAT
>JBBSLV010000068.1:0-12281 GCA_038233535.1 Tepidisphaerales bacterium
CGGGCGTCGTCGGCGCGGCGGGCGTCCTTGCGCCGATCGTCGTCTGGGTCCGTTGGCGCGTGTCCCGCTCCGCAGGCCGGGCCCGGCTGGCGCTGCCGTACCTCCTGTGGATCACGGCGGCGGCGACGTTCGGGCTGCCCGTGTCGTACGATTACAACCTGATCTTCCTCCCCGTGGCCGCGCTGGCGGTGTGCGACCGGCGCGACGGCGTCGCGTGGGCGGCCGTGGTCGTGTCGATGTTCGCCTGGGCCCAGCCCTTCATCGTGCTGCCGTTCCCGGGGCACGTCGACGTCCTGTTCTTTCTGAAGCTCATTTCGTTGATGGGCGTCGGATTCTGCCTGATTGCGCGGGCGCGGGAGCTGGATCGCGATCATGTACGCTGAAGCGTGCACGCCGAGGGTGAGTGGAAGAGGCGTCGCCTGTATAATGCCGCGCAGCTTTGAACATCCGCGCACGGAGAGTGTTTCGCACCCATGTACACCACCATCACCCGCTGCCGCGCGTGCGGCAACACGAACCTCGTCTCCGTCCTCAGCCTCGGCGAGCAATACCTCACCGGCATCTTCCCGTGCGATCCCGACCGGAAGCTCACCCGCGGTCCCCTCGAACTGGTGAAGTGTCACGGCGACGGCTCACAGGATCCCTGCGGTCTCGTGCAGCTTCGCCATTCGTACGATCTGGCTGAGATGTACGGCGAAAACTACGGCTACCGCTCGTCCCTGAACCAATCGATGGTCGCCCACCTGCGCGAGATCGTGCAGAAGCTGACGGCGCGTGTCGCAGTGGGGAAAGGCGACCTCGTCATCGACATCGGCAGCAACGACGGCACGCTGCTGTCGAACTACCCGGCGAACGGCGCCGCGCTCGTCGGCATGGACCCGTCGGCCGAGCGGTTCCGCAAGTATTATCGCGACGACATTCAACTCGTCGTCGACTTCTTCCCCAATGGGCTGGCCAAGGCGGGGCTGGGTCACGCCAAGGCGAAGATCGTCACGTCCGTCGCGATGTTCTATGACCTGGAAGATCCGATTGATTTCATGCGGAAGGTGGAGTCGGTGCTGGCCGACGACGGTGTGTGGCACTTCGAGCAGAGCTACATGCCCGAGATGCTCCGCGTGAACGCCTACGACACGATCTGTCACGAACACCTCGAATACTACGGGCTGCGCCAGATTCAGTGGATGGCCAGGCGCGCGGGTTTGAAAATCCTTGACGTTGAGATCAACGACATCAACGGCGGGAGCTTCGCCGTCACCGTGGCGAAGGAATCGTCGTCGCACGCGCCTAACAATGCGGCGATTGAAACGATCCTTGCGGAGGAAAAGCGGCTCGGGCTGCACACGCTCGTGCCGTACGAACAGTTCGCCGAGCGCGTCTTCGCCCACCGCGATGCGCTGAAGGACACCTTGCAGCGGATCCGGGCCGAGGGGAAAACAATCTTCGGCTACGGCGCATCCACGAAGGGCAACGTGATTCTCCAGTTCTGCGGGCTTACATCCGACGACTTGCCGTGCATCGCGGAAGTGAACAGCGACAAGTTCGGCTGCTTCACGCCGGGGACGAATATCCCGATCGTGTCCGAGTCGGACGCGCGGGCGAAGAAGCCTGACTACTTCCTCGTCCTGCCGTGGCACTTCAAGCGCAACCTGATCGAACGCGAGGCCGATTTTCTGCGCCAGGGCGGGCGGATGCTGTTCCCGCTGCCTGAGATCGAGGTCGTGACGTCATGAGCACCGCGCTGGTAATCGGCGCGGGCGGGCAGGACGGGCGGCTGCTGAGCGAACAGCTCACGCGCGAAGGGCATCGCGTTGTCGGGATTACGCGCGGCGCGCTGGATTTGTCCGATGCCGCGGGTGTGCGCGCGTTCGTCGCGTCCGAGCAGCCCGACGAGATCTACTACCTCGCCGCGCATCACCATTCGTCGCAGGATCGTGCCCCGGAGCCGGTCGAGCTGTTTCGCGCGAGCTTCGCGGTCCACGTGGACGGGCTGCTGAACATGCTCGAAGCGATGCGGCTCGAATCGCCGCACGCCCGGCTGTTTTACGCCGCGTCGTCGCACGTCTTCGGAAGTCAGCCGCCCACCCCGGTGCAGGACGAGTCGACGCCGCTCAACCCGGACAACGTCTACAGCATTACGAAGGCCGCCGGCGTCCACGCGTGCCGGTTGTACCGCAATGATTACGGGCTTTTCGCGTCCGCCGGCTATCTGTACAACCACGAGTCGCCGTACCGTCGCCCGGAGTTCGTCACGACGAAGATCATCCGGGCCGCGATCGACATCAATCACGGGTCGCGCGAAAAGCTCGTTCTCGGCGACCTGTCCGCCCCAGTCGACTGGGGCTGGGCGCCCGATTACGTCGATGCGATGACGCGCATCCTCCACCTCGACCGACCCGGCGACTTCGTCATCGCCACCGGCGAGCCGCACACGGTCAGCGAATTCGCGCAACTCGCCTTCGCCGGCGTGGGGCTCGACTGGCGGGAGCATGTCGAGGAAAACCCCGGTATCATCACCAAGCGGAAGCTGGGGCTCGTCGGCGATCCCGCGAAACTGAAGGCCGCCACCGGGTGGTCGCCCACCGTGACGTTCGAAGGCATGATCCGCAAATTGCTCGAAGCCGCCGCCGCCGCGTGAGGAGAGACGACGATCAAGCGCAGCAACACCCTCATCTTCATCCCGACCTACAACGAGCGCGACAACGTCGAGAACATGTGCCGGGAGCTGCTCGCCCTGGGCCTGGGCGCGGATCTGTGCGTCCTCGATGACAACTCCCCCGACGGCACCGGCCGGAGTCTCGACTCACTCGCCGGGCGACACCCCGAGGTGTCGGTGGTCCACCGCCCCGGAAAACTCGGCATCGGCACCGCTCATCAGGACGGGATCAACCTCGCCTACGAGATGGGCTACGAGCGCCTCATCACGATGGACTGCGATTTCACGCATTCGCCCGCCGACGTGCTGCGGCTCGTCAAGGCTTCCGAGGGCTACGACATCACCGTCGGATCGCGCTACATGGAAAAGGGCAGCCTGCCCGGCTGGAACCCGCTGCGGCGATTCCTCACCTGGTTCGGGCATTTCCTGACCGTCCGGCTGTTGAAGATCCAATACGACGCCACCGGCGCACTGCGCGTCTACAACCTCAAGACGATCCCCCGCGGGCTGTTCGGCATGGTCGTGTCGCGCGGGTACTCGTTCTTCTTCGAGAGCTTGTTCCTCATGGTCCGCAACGGGCTGAAGGTGAAGGAAGTGCCGATCGTGCTGCCCGCGCGCACGTACGGCACGTCGAAGATGTCGATGGTCGAGGCGCTGCGCAGCCTGCGGCAACTGATCTCGCTGTACGCGTCCACGCTGAGCAACCCCAGCCAGTTCCGCTATGTCGACCGCGGGATCGTCGTCGATCCCAAGCTGATTGACCCCCAGGGCTGGGACGACTACTGGCGGAGCAAGCAGCGCACGAGCACGTTCGCCTACGAAGTCGCCGCCGCCGTCTACCGGCATCTGACGCTTAAGGGCCGGCTGAACCACTTCATCCGCAAGCACTTCGCCGCGCACGCCAGGCTCCTGCACGCCGGCTGCGGCGGGGGGCAGGTCGATCAGGACGTCCAGCGCGAAATGCAGATCACCCCGCTGGACATCTCCGTCCCCGCATTGCAGCTTTACCAGCGCAACAACCCCGACACGCCCGAACCGAAACACGGCGACATCCTCGCCCTGCCCTTCGCGGAAAACACCTTCGACGGCGTCTACAACCTCGGCGTGATGGAGCACTTCACGACCGAGCAGATCGAACGCATCCTCCAGGAGTTCCGCCGCGTCCTAAAACCCGGCGGAAAAATCCTGATCTTCTGGCCGTACCAACACGCTACGAGCGTGCTCCTGCTCAACACGGTGCACTACATTCTCAACGACATGCTCCACCAAAACGTGAAGCTGCACCCCGCGGAGATTTCCCTGCTGAAGGGCAGAAAGCAGGCGACGAACTACGTCGAGCGCGCGGGATTCGAGATGGTCGACTACTACTTCGGCGCGCGGGACGGATTGATTCAGGCGGTGATCGTGGGACGAAAAGCCGGATAAAACAAACAGGTCGCAGTCCGTATTGACGAGCCGTTAAAAAATCGATTGCGTCCCCGTGTTGTTCCCCGTTGTCGTTCAAAAAACGGATTGCGTCCCCGTAGTTGGCCGTTTAAGAAAACGGATTGCGTCCCCGTAGTTGGCCCGTCCCCGTAGTTGGCCCCCCGTAGTTGGCCTACCTGCTCAACCCGTCCGACCCGTGAATCAGCGACAGCACCTCCGCCCGGCTGGAGGCGTTGTCCTTGAAGATGCCGCGCAAGGCGCTGGTCACCATTGTGCTCCCCGGCTTGTTCGCGCCGCGGATGGTCATGCAGGTGTGGGTGGCTTCGATCACGCACGCGGCGCCGGCGGGGCTTAGCTCTTCCATCAGTGCGTCGGCGATCTGCGTCGTGAGCCGTTCCTGAACCTGCGGGCGTCTTGCGAACCCTTCGACCAGGCGCGCGAGCTTGCTCAACCCGACGACTTTTCCGTCCGGCAAATACGCGACGTGGGCGCGGCCGGTGAACGGGAGCAGATGGTGCTCGCAGAGCGAGTGGAACTGGATGTCGCGCAGCAGCACGACCTCGTCGTAGCGCTCGTTAAAGACGGTCCTGAGGTGCTCCCGCGGGTCGGTGCGCATCCCGGCCATCAACTCGGTGTAAGCGCGGGCGACGCGGTTGGGGGTCTTGAGCAATCCTTCGCGGTCGGGGTCTTCGCCCACGGCCAGGAGAATCTCCCGAACGGCCCGCTCAATGCGCGGGATGTCGACGGCGGCGAGGGGCATTTGCGTGGGGCGCGCGTCGCTGGCGTCGGCGTCACCTTCGCCTTCGCCGTGTGAATTCGTTGAACCGCTGCCGCGTGACGTGGCCATGTTTCCTCCGCCTGACCTGCTGGGATAACCCGCGGCGATTATAGGAGTGCGGCTGGCGTGGGAAAGGACGGCTGGGGCTTCGTGTCTCTGTGGCTCTGTGGCTCTCCGGGGTTGTTCCGCGAGTTAGTAGGCGTTCCGATGGCCGGACCCGCTCCCGTACCCGTAGTACGAGCGGTTGAACCCGTACGGGTCATAGCCCATCACGCGGTAGGGGTTGTGCCGGCGGACGAAGTACGCGTAATCCAAGGCGATGCCGCGGGCTTCCCTCAGCCCGGACAGGTACGCCTGCGACGCGACATGCGCGACCTTCTGATCGAACACCGCCCGGCGGACGGCGATCAGGTCGGGGTCGTCGCGCAGATCCTGGTCGAAGCGCCGGCGGAGGGTCGAGACGCGATTCGACGCCGAGACGAGACGCTGGCGCGCGTCGTTCACTTCGGGGTTGCCGCGCAGCGCCTCGACCTCGCGGTTGGTCGCCTGCATCGCGTAGCGGAGCTTCAAGCCCGCCATCGCGATGATCTCATGGAGGACGGGCTCATCGGGCGTGGTCTGTTCGTGCTTCTCGATGATCTGCTCCCCAAGCTTGTCCTTCATGATCCGGGCGGCCTGATACTGCGACTCGTCCAGCAGGGGCTGGAGCGCGGCTTCGCGGGCGGCCTGGTACCGGCGGTACGCCTCGTCCTGCTCGGCCGCGGCCTGGGACATGTCCTCGGACGTCTCAAACGTGCGGACGGCGGCGCGCGTGGTGCGATTGAGATTCGCGTGCGCCCGCAGCAGCTCCATCCGCGCGATCGCGGCCCGCGCCTTGGCGGCGGGAACCGCCTGCACCTCAGCGGCGGGGTAGTCGCTGTACGGGTTGTTCACCGACGTCAGCGGCGGCGCCTGGTACACCTCGTCACCGTACGACCGCGACTGCTGCGCGGTGGCGACGGCGCCGGCGGCGAGAAGTGTGACGGCCGCAACGAAAAGCGATGCGCGTGTGCTCGTCATGGCGTGTTCCTCAGAATGGGACGTCCTGTAATGTTGACCAGACAATTGTAGCATCGGGACGGGCAGCCTTGTCCATGTAAAAAGGCGTTGTTGTCGGCTCAATACAAAAAGACAGCCCTGTCGCTACGTGGTTAGGTGCTTGAGGATCACACCCTGCACGTCCGTCGCCTCAATGTTCGGCCGGTCTTCCAACCCCCGCGCCGTCAGCAGCACCGGCGCGTCCTCATCGGACGCAGCGGCCCGGCCATGCGAGCCGCGCACGAGCGCCCCGTTGGTGGGGATGACGTTCAACATCGTGCGGAAGCCCAGCTTCTTGCGCAGCAGCGTTGCCGCGATCTTCACCTTCGGCGCCGTCAGCGCCGGGTCGATGAACAGCTCTGCGGGGTCGTATCCGGGCTTGCGGTGAATGTCGACGGTGGCGGCGAAGTCGGGGGCGCGGGATTCGTCAAGCCAGTAGTAGTACGTGAACCACGCATCCGGCGACGCAATGGCGATCAGCTCCCCGGCTCGCGGATGGTCAAGGCCGGCCTCGCGCTTGCCGTTCTCGTCGAGCACGCGCTCGACGCCCGGCGTCGATTCGATGATTCTCCGCACTTCGTCCAGCCGCGACAGGTCGTTCACGTACACATGCGCGACCTGATGATCGGGCACCGCGAACGCCCGGCTCGCTCCGGCGTCGAGCAGCTCGCGGCCCAGCTCCTCGCGAATGGCGATCAGCCCGCGCTCGCGCAGCAACCGGTTGAGGTGCACCGGCCGGGAGACGGCGGTGATGCCGTACTCCGACAGCACGATCACCCGCGCCCCGGCTGACTCATAGTGATCCAGCAGTTGCCCGAACACGCCGTCCACCTCGCGCAGGTCGTTACCGACCTTAGCCAGGTCCGGCCCCACGCGCTGGAGCGCGTAATCGAGGTGGGGGAGGTAGATGAGCGTGAGCGTCGGGTTGTGCTTTCGGTCCACGCGGATCGACGCATCGGCGATCCACTGCGTCGATTCGATCGATGTGGCCGGACCCCAGAACCGAAAGAGCGGAAACTGGCCCAGCTCGCGCTGCAATTCGTCGCGCAGTTCGGGGGGATTCGAGTATACATCGGGCAGCTTGCGCCCGTCGGCGGGGTACATCGGCCGCGGCGTGATCGAATAATCCGCCGACGAGTACATGTTGTACCACCAGAACAGATTGGCGCAGGTGAAGCTCGGGTCGCGCTGTTTGGCGACGTCCCACACGCTTGGCCGCTGCACGAGCTTGTTCGACTGCCGCCAGAACCGCACTTCGCACTCGTCGCGGAAGTACCACCCGTTGCCGACGATCCCGTGCTCGCGCGGGAGTGTGCCGGTGAGGTACGTCGCCTGCACCGTCGTCGTGACGGCGGGAAACACCGGCCCGATCACGGCGGCGTGCGAACGATCCGCAAATGCCTTCAGCCGCGGGGTGTGCGCACCGATGAGCGACCGCGTGAGTCCGACGACGTTGAGGACGACGGTCTTCTGCATGTCGCGGGTAACGTATCGACTGTCGCGTGAAAACAAAACGAGGCAGGGGGTTACGAACTGGCGGGCGTCGATATAATGCTCGCCGCAACCCGCGGCGCCGTTGAGTCTGCTTTTGCCACAATGCTGCTGTCGATCACCCACCATGCCGTTGTCGCCGTGTACGTGGTTCTCCCCGCGCTGGCGGTTGTGAAGGCCGGGTGGGAGGCGTGGCGCAGCCGGCGGATGACCCCGCTCACTTCGCTTGCGCTCACGTTCGCCGCGGGGTTCGCCATCGGACTGGCGGTGTCGCTGGTCTACGCTGTCGGCACGGGCGGGCGGCTCATTCCCGGGCAGGTTCTCAAAGCGGGATACTTCGCGACCGGGCTGTTGCTCGTGCTCAAAGGATTCGACGCGCTGCTCCGCGCAGCGCTGCTGCGCATGGCGGGGCTTGGTCGCGAGGACATAACAACAACGAACCACGCCGACCCCGAGCACCCCCCGGCCATGCCCGTCCCGGTCCGCCCGCGCCGATGGGTGCGGTCGGCGTTCGTCGGGTTCGCGCGGGCGACGATCCTTTTCGCCGTCGGCTTGCCGTACGTGATGGTCTCGGTGCTGACGTACCGCGCGAAGGTCGCGCCGATTGACGACCCGCAGACGCAGTTAGGCTTCGCGTTCGAGCGGATCGAGTTCGAGGCGACCGACGGCACGCCGCTGGTCGGCTGGTGGATTCCCGCGCAGCGCCCGCGGCGCGGAACGCGGAAGGCGGAGTGGGGCACGCGCACCGTCCTGGTCTGTCATGGGCTTGCCGCCAACAAGTCCAACCAGTTGATCCTCGCCCGGCGGTTTCCCGATGAGGGATTCAACGTCCTGATCTTCGACTTCCGCGCCCACGGCGAAAGCGGGGGGCAGCTCACGACCTTCGGCGACCACGAACGGTTCGACGTGCTCGGGGCCGTGAAATACCTTCGCGCGCATCACGCGAACGAAGCCGAACAGATCTACGGCGTCGGCGCCAGCCTCGGCGCCGCGGCCCTGATCGCTGCCGCCGCCGACGACAGCGATGAGGGTCGGGCCATCGACGCGCTGGCGGTCTACGGCACGTACGACGATCTCGCGTCGCTCACGCGCAGCATCGCGCAGAGCTACTTCTTCCCCCCGCTTCGGCAACTGCTGATCCACGTGGGGTTGCCGCTGGCCGGCGTGCAGACGGGCGCGAACCTGTCGGAATTCGCCCCCGCCCGGCTCGTGCCCCAGCTCTGGCCGCGCCCGATCCTGATCATTCACGGCCGCCGCGACGAAATCATCCGCTTCGACCACGGCCAATCACTGTATGAGTCGGCCGTCCCACCCAAGTACAACATCTGGCTCACGGAAGGCACGCACAACGCCATCGTCGACAACGAAGCCGCCGCCAAAATCGTCGCCGAATTTTTCAAGACGGCCGAGCCGGTGCCGGTGATTTAGTGACCACTACGGGCGCCAGTTCCACACGGGATCCTGGCCGGAGAGTTCGGGGAGGTACGCGCCGTCGATTTTTCCAGCCCGCACGTACTTGCCGAGGAAGTCGACGCACCCCTTGCGCTCGACGCGCCACACGGCGCCCTCGACCGGATCGAGCGCGCCGTGATGCCCGCGCGGGCCCAGCAGCTCCAGCGCCCGCTCGATCGACAGCGGCGTACCCGCGTGCAGCAGCTTCGGCAGCGTCAATCCCGAGCGCGCGAGCGCTTGGGTGAACCGTTCGTACGTCGCGCGGCCGCCGCCGTCGAACAGGTCGAACGGCACGAACGGCTCGTGCGTCAGCGCGTAGCGCGTCCCATGAGCCTGCGCCAGCCATTCCCCCGACACCCACTGGCGCTCGGTCAGGAACGCGAACCGGTCGAGGTTGGACATCACCCACGCCGCGAACAGCCGATGCTGCTCGTACGGCGACGAGATCGCTGGATACCCCGCGCGACCCAGCGCGACGATCTCCCCGTCCACCCGCGCCACGCCGACGTTCGAGCCGTCGAGCTTCTCCTGCACGATGATCAGATCGTGCCTGTCCCGCGCCTTCTCCATCAGGATGCGCGCCTGCCCCGGATTGAGCTTGTGATCGCCCGAACCGAGCCGGCTGCCGGGCAGGTGGCAGACGTGCCCGTAGCACTTCTGGCCGAGGGGTTTGACGGTCTTGGAGAGTTTCATCGCGTCACCCGATCTGGTGACGCTGATCGCGTCACCGCGCTACGGCACGACCTGGACCGTGCCGAACTGTCGAAAATGATGGTCGAACGTGAACACCCGCGTAATGCCGCTCCGCTCCATAATCACCTTGCTGGAGCAGTCGGTAAAGCTCCACTCTTTGTCCGCGTAACGCTTGAAGACAAACCATGTTTTGCGGACGTCGGCTTCGGAAAGAAACACCAGGTTGGCATCTGCGCCGTCGAACATCCTGCCGCCGAAGCGCTCGGCAAGCGAAGCGTATCCTCGTGCGCGTAGAAGCGTCAGCGTTTCGTCGACCACGAAGTCCGTGGTGATTAACTGTTGCTTGTTCGCCGCCATCCACCGAATGGCCGCAGCATGATTGGCGTCGCTCTGAACCAGCCCTGCAAACCAAGCTCCGGTGTCGACAAAGATCATTGACCGTAGTCCTCGCCATACAGGATCTTGTCTACATTCTCGCTCGTATTCTCCACTTCAGGACGAGGCGGCGCCGAAGCAGCGATTTCCGCAACCATCCTGGCCATTGCTCGCGCGTTGTCGCGCCAAACCGGCGTATCAACAATCACTTGCACGCAGGTACCCTCAGGAAGCGCCACCGGGTGCGCGGGTTTGAATACGCCCCGTTCGAACACTGCATCAAATCGTTGTGTCATGGCACACACTCCTTCGCCCCAAGCCATTATAGCACCGGTTCAATGCGGCCAGATGTACACCTTCAGATACGCGTAGATCAGCGAGAACGCGCCGACAATCACGCTGGCCCACAGCGTGATCTTGAGGATACGGATGCGGTTGGCGATTTCCTTGTCGCGCCACTCGGCCAGGCGGCGGTCGATCTCGTCGAGCTTGCGGTCGATTCGGGCTTCGATTTCGTCGAGCTTCTGGTTGACGTAGCCGTCGGCGCTTTTCTTGATGCGCCCGGCGATGCCCCCGAAGAGGCCGGACTCCTCGATTTCATGCTTGAGCGTCGCCGAGCTTGTCGCCTGCGCCGGGGCGGCCGGGCCGGCGACGCCGCCGGGGGGGGGGAGGAACTGGGAGTCCGTCTGCGCTTCGCTCTCCCCGATGAGGTTCGACACGATCTGCCCGAGCATCGCGCGGCGCTTGCGGTTGATGCGCCCGAATAAGCCTTCCTGCTTTTTCAACCGCTTGATGCACGAGGGGACGGTCTCTCCGTCGCTTACCGCCACGCCGCGCAACCGGGCCAGCACGATCAGCCCGCGCTGGCTGAGTCCTTCGAAGCGCATCGTGCGGATGCGGGCGATCTCCTGGGCGATTTGCTCCTTCGTCGCGTTGAACGTGACCGGTCGCCGGCCCCACTTGATCACGTCGAGCATCGATTCGCGGTCCATTGAAGCGATCATCTGCCGCCGGTCGTGCAAAGCGGCGACGAGGTGCTGGCGGTGCTTGTACTGGGTGGGGTCCAGGCCGTACTCCTCGGCCAGGTGCTCCAGCTCGTCGCGGGGAAGCTCGTGGAGTTGTCGCGCCGCGGGCGCGGTTGAGCCGATGACGCCCGTCGTCATGGGCAGGGTCGCGGGGACGGCCGAGACCGATGGCGTTGCGCCGGGCACACCTGCGCCCGGCAGCATCTTCATCTCGGGATGGGTCGGGTTACCGGCCATTGTGCGTGACGCTCTCGATCTGGAACAGGATGCCGTGGGCGCGCAACAGGATGAAGAACGCGACGGTCAGCAGCAGACACACGATCACGTCGCCCCAGAACGACGTGAACCGAAGCCGCAGCCCGTGCACAATGATGTATCGGCGGGCCAAACCGATAAATCGATCACTTCCGGCCAGGTACACGTACCAGCCCCAGAGGGATTGGAGGGTGATGACGGTCGCATAGACCCCGCCGACGATCGCCAGCAGATAGCGCCAGAAGTTGAAGAAATCGACGTCGGGCATGGGGGAAGAAGCCAGCAGCCAGAAGCCAGCAGCCAGAAGGAAGATCGGCCATCTGCCTTTTTCTACTGGCTCGTGGCTTCTGGCTCCTAGCTTCTCTCTTCGCCCTCCTCATGATCCTGCACCTTCCCGCCAAACAGCGCCGTCCCGACACGCACCATCGTCGAGCCTTCTTCGATGGCCAGCTCGAAGTCGTTGCTCATGCCCATGCTCAGGTGCTTGAACCCCGCGCCGCCGATCTTGTGCCACTTCATCTCCTCGAAGATTTCGTGCGTGCGGGTGAAGACGTGGCGGGTCTCCTTCTCCGTCCCATCGAGCGGGCCCATGGTCATCAGCCCGATGAGCTGCAAGTGCGGCATCGTGTCGATTTGCTCGGCCAGGTGGACCGATGCGCCCACCGCGACGCCGGATTTGTTCGACTCTTCGCTGGCGTTGACCTGCATGAGCACGGGCAGCTTACGATTCAACTTCGTCAGTTGCGTCTCCAGCTCCTCGGCCAATCTCAGGCTGTCGATGCTGTGAACCAGGCTGATCAGCGGCAGAACGGGTTTGATCTTGTTGCGCTGAAGGTGCCCGATCATGTGCCAGCGCAGCTTGGGCGCGAGGGCGGCATCGCCCTGGGTTTGCCGGCGGGCGAAGAACTCGTTGATCTGGGCGGCCCGCTGCGTGAGCACCTGGACCCGGCTTTCGCCAAGGTCGCCGACGCCCAGTTGGATGATCTCGCGGATCTGCTCCGGCGCCGCCGTCTTCGTGACCGCGATGAGGGTGACTTCCGACACCTCGCGCCTGGCC
>JBBSLV010000069.1:0-12221 GCA_038233535.1 Tepidisphaerales bacterium
CCCATGCCGACGACCTGGGCGCCCTGACCGGGGCAGAGGATGTAAGTGGTGGATGGCATTGCTACGTTTTGAGTGGCTTGGGCATCTTGCCAAAGCGCTCGGGCGGGACGCCCAAGCCACGGATAGGAGTCAGTCAGATCAGAATTTCACCACCGCGTTCGCCCACGTCAGGCCGGCGCCGAAGGCGACGAAGATGATCGTGTCGCCGGGCTTGATCTTCCCCCCGCGCACGGCCTCGTCCAGCGCGATCGGGATGCTCGCCGCCGACGTGTTGCCGTACCTGTCGATGTTCACGTACGCCTTCTCCGGGCCCATCCCCAGCTTCTCCATCGCGCTGTTGATCACGCGCTGGTTCACCTGGTGCGGCACGATCAGGCTGATCATTTCCGGGGTCAGCTCGCATTTGCTCATCGCGTCTTCGATCAGCTCCTCGAAGCGCTGCACGGCAAACTTGTACACCTCGCGGCCTTTAAGCTTGATATATTGGCTGCCCTCGCTGACGAGCGACTCCTCGATGGGAAATCGGCTGCCCGGCTTGCAGCAGAGCAGCTCCCACCCGCTGCCGTCGGCGTGCAGCCCGCTGTAGATCAATCCCTTCTTCGGGTCGTTGCTTCGCTGCAGGACAACCGCGCCCGCGCCGTCGCCGAAGAGAATGCAACTGGAGCGGTCCTTGTAGTCGGTGATGCGGCTGAGCGTCTCGGCGCCGATCACCAGCACATTCTTGTATCGCCCCGACTGAATGAACGCCGCGGCGGTGTCCAACGTGTAGATGAACCCACTGCACGCGGCGGCGACGTCGAACGCGGGCGTCGTCGTCATCCCCAAGGCGGCGGCGACGAAACAGGCGGTCGAGGGGAACGCCATCTCCGGCGTGATCGTGCCGCACAGGACCAGGTCGATGTCCTTCGGCTCAAGCCCGGCCGCCTCAACCGCGCGCCGGGCGGCGTGGGCGGCGAGCGTCGCGGTTGACTCCCCGGGACCGGCAATCCGCCGCTCCTTGATCCCGGTGCGCTGCGTGATCCACTCGTCGTTGGTGTCGACCATCTTCGACAAGTCGTCGTTCGTCAGCCGCTTCTCCGGAACGAAGCTGCCGGTTCCTGCGATGATGGCGCCGTAGGTACTCATTGCCGATTTTGGATTTGCGATTTGCGACTGAAATACAGGAGTCTTTTCACCTGTCTGCATTCCAATCGCCAATCGCAAATCGCAAATCTAAAATCCATTCACTCTTCTTCACCAATCGGAATGCTCGCCTCGATGCGCTGGACGATCTTTTCGTTCACGCCGCTGTTCTTCAACTGCTTGCCGACGCGGATGGCATTTTTGATCGCACGCGCCTCGCTCTTGCCGTGGCAGATCAAACAATACCCGCCCACGCCCAGCAGCGGGGCGCCCCCGTACTCCTGCCAGTCGTGCTTGGCATAAATCTTCTTCATCACCGGCTTGAACTGCTCGAGCAGGTCCGGCGCGAACTCTTCCAGCTCGGCCAGGATCGTCTGGAACAATCCCTCGGCCATGCCCTCGGTGAACTTCAGCACGATGTTGCCGACAAACCCGTCGCAGACGACGACGTCGACGACGCCTTTGAACAGATCGCGGCCCTCAACGTTGCCGACGAAGTTGACCTGCGGCTCGTCGCGTAGCAGCTTGCGGGATTCCTTCGTGAGCTGGTTGCCCTTAGCGTCTTCCTCGCCAATGGAAAGCAGCCCGACGCGCGGGCTTTCGATGCCGCAGATGGCCGTCGCGTAGCACGAGGACATGATCGCGTACTGGTGAATGTGCTTGGGCTTGGGCACGACGTTGGCGCCGACGTCGCAGATGACGACCGGCCCGTGGAATGTCGGGAGGATGACGGCGATGCCCGGTCGGGAGACGCCCTTGAGCGTCCGCATGCGCAGCTGGGCCGCGGCGACGCACGCGCCGGTGTTGCCGGCCGAGACAACGATGTCGGCCTCGCCTTTGGCGACCATCTTGCACATCACGGCGATCGAGCTGTTCGGCTTGGCGCGGATCGCCTCGACGGGCGAGTCGTCCATCTCGATGACCTGCGTCGTCGGCACGACGTGATAAAACCGCCTGTGCTCCGGCGAAAGCTCGCTGTGCGCAAGGGCCTCGCGGATGACCTTCTCGTCACCCACGAGATGAATGGCGTCGCCCTCTTCCAGCAGAGGCGCGGCTTCCCAGCACCCCTTGAGGATGGCGGCCGGCGCACGATCGCCGCCCATCACGTCCACCGCAGCGCGCACGTCAAATCCTCCCGTGGGGGAGAAGTTGCCGGTTGCCGGTTGTTAGTTGCCAGTGAAACGCACGCATCCGCGCATTCCTGCTGGCAACTGGCAACGGGCAACCAACAACTCCTACTGCTCCTGATCAACCTGCAATGCCAGCTTGGGATTCACGTAGCCACAGTTGTCGCACGCGGCATGGGGCAGCTTGGCGCTGCCGCACTGGGGGCAGCGGACGTAGTGGATCGGCTTGAGAGCCAAGTGCGAGCGGCGCTTTCGCTTGCGCGACTTGCTGTGTTTCTGGACCGGAAGCATGACACGACTCCTGCGGGCAATCCGCGCTCTTCGGGCGCCACGAGCCACCCGAGCGGCGGACGACGTTCCAACATTGAACCCATAAAAAGGCAACGGCGGGCTCAAACCCGCCGTGCAGCAAGGGCCGGTACGGTAGAAAGTTCGGCAGGTTCTGTCAAGAAGACAGGGTTCCCGGGAACGACCGCTTCGTCATTTCGATGTAGTGGATGGAAAGGCGCTTCCGCAGGTAACGTTTCTCGAAAAATGTCGCCTCTCCCGCAAAGCACCGTCCCGCACTCGACTCTCGGATGAGCTCGTCATTCCAAAAATCCGCGGAGCGGGTCGACAGCTTGAAACGCTCGACAACCGCCTCGGTCACGTCCCCCGCTTCCCCAAGTCCAAAGAGCCCGAGGACCGACTGATGGTATCCGGCATGATCCGTCTTCAAGATGAGCATGGACCGCTCGCGCAAGACGCGATGCACCTCCACCAGAAATGGTTCGGCGATCAATCGATTTCCCAGCTCCTGGGGCTTGTCGCACGGATCAGGATGAAAGACCCACACCTCGTCCAGTTCCCCATCGGAAAACATTCGCCCGACGTCCTGGCCCCGGCCGTGCAGCAGCGCGACGTTCGGCAACCCCGCGGCGGCGACCCGCTCGGCGCCGGTGTGCAGCGCCCGGCATTTCCAGTCGATCCCGATAAAGCCGGTGGTTGGATGCTTCGCCGCGACCCGCACGAGCAGGGAAGCGTCGTTGCAGCCGATCTCAAAAATGACCCGGCCAGCGAACGCGGACGCGCTTCCGATGCGCCGGGTGAAAAACTCGCGCCAGGCGCCGCGGCGGCTGAACTCCGCGCCGTCGCTGAACACGAAACCCCCGAACGCGAGCAGCCGGTCTGCAAAGACACTACGCCGGCGGATCACGGGATCACCGCTCACTTCACGATGTCCTGGGCGAACTCCCGCGCGCGGGTAAGCGCATCGGGCAGCCTGGCCGGATACTTCCCGCCTGCCTGCGCCATCTGCGGCCGGCCTCCCCCTCCCCCACCGGCGACCTTCGCGGTCTCGCGGATCCAGTCCCCGGCCTTGAGCCCCCTGGCGATCAGATCGTCGCTAACGGCGGCGACGAAATTCACCTTTGCTTCCCCGGTCGATCCGAGCAGGATGCCGTGGCTTGGCGCTTTTTTCCGTAGCGAGTCCATCGCGGCGCGAAGTTGCTCGTCCGTGGCGCCGGGGATCTCGCCGATCATGAGCTTTCCTGTAACGCCGACGGTTTCCGCGCCTGCGAGGAGTTCGTCCGCCCGCGCCAGCGCGTCGGCGTTTGAACCGGTCTGCTCCTTCTTCGCCGACTTCTCGAACGCCTTCTGCCGCGCCTGAAGCTCGGCGACCGCGCCCTGCCCGCGCCGCCTGGCACGCAAGGGAAGATTCTCGACGGCGAGGAGTTTCGCGAGGTTTCCCATCGCCTCACGGAGATCAGCATCGGAAAGTCCCCGGGCGCGCGCGATCGCGGCGTCTAGGTTGTTCGCGGAGTCGCCGGCTGCTGAGGCGGCCAGCCCGGTTAGAGCGGTGATTCGACGGATGCCCTTGCTCACCGATTCTTCGCCCGTGACGACGAACCCGTCACAGTCGCCCGCGTTCTTCAGGTGGGTGCCGCCGCAGAATTCGACGGAGTAGTCGCGCCACTTCGCGTTCGACGGATCGCGGAGCAACTCCGCCACGGGCACGCCGATCGACACGACGCGGACCATCGGCGGATACTTCTCGCCGAACACGGCCCGCAACCCGTTGATCTTCAACGCCTGTTCCTGCGGCGCTTCTTCGGCGTAGACGGGAAGCTTCTGCCCGATGCGTTCACTTACGAGCGTTTCAATGCGCGCCAGTTCGTCTTCTGTCAACGCCTTGCCGTACGAGAAGTCGAAGCGGAGCTTGTCCGGGTCGACGAGCGAGCCTTTCTGCTGCACGGCTTCGCCAAGCACTTCGCGCAGTGCCCAGTTGGCGAGGTGGGTCGCCGTGTGGTTCTTCTCCGTACGCGGGCGGACGCCCGCGAGCGTCGCGGTGATATGGTCGCCGACGCTGAGGCGCCCCGCCATGACGCTGCCGACGTGCAGGACGTACCCGCCTGCGCTGCGGGCGATGGTTATGTCCATCACGCAACCGTCTTTCGATCGCAGTTCCCCCGTGTCCCCGACCTGTCCGCCCATCTCGGCGTAAAAATTCGTCTGGTCGAGAATGACGGCGACCCCCTGCCCCGCCGCCTCGGCGCCGTGGGTGGTGTCGAGCAACTTCGCCCCGTCCCAGATCGCCCGCACGGTCGTGCCGATTGGCGCCGCATTGAACTTCGCCGAATCGTCCGTCGGCTTCACGCCGGAATCCGCGAGCGTCGCCAGCACGTCCGGGGGCAGCTCGAACAGCCGCGTGTTCCCTTCCTTCCCCCCCGCTCGCGCAAGCTCGCGGGCCTGTTCCATCAGCCGCTCGTACCCCGCGACGTCCAACGACATCCCCCGCTCCTCGGCCATGATGCGCGTGAGATCGATCGGGAAGCCGTAGGTGTCGTGGAGCTTGAATGCATCCGCGCCGGTGATTTGTGATTGCCGATTGTCCGGTTGCGCCGGCCAAACAGCGGCGATTTGCGATTGCGCGGCCTGCTCGAACAGTGCGATGCCGCGATCGAGCGTCTTGCCGAAGCTGAGTTCCTCGTCCTTGATGATCTCGATCAAGCGGTTCGGGTCGCGCTTCAGTTCCGGAAACGCATCGCCCATCGCGTCGACGACGATGGGCAACAGCGTATGCATGAACGGATCATGCAATTCGAGCTGTTGCCGCCCGAATCGCACCGCCCGGCGGAGGATGCGGCGCAGCACGTACCCGCGCCCTTCGTTGCTCGGCACCGCTCCGTCCGTCAGCGCGAACGTCAAACACCGCACGTGATCCGCGATCACCCGAAACGCAATGTCCCCGCGCAACTGTGGCGAGGCCGCTTCAGCGGCTGGGTCCGCGGCATTCGTCTTTGGATACAACCCCCCGTACCGATGCCCGCTCAACGCCGTCAGCTTCTCCCAAAACGGATTAAATAGATCGATCGCATAATTGTCCTCCACGTTCTGCAAAACCTGGATGATCCGCTCCAGCCCCATCCCCGTATCCACGTGCTGCGCGGGAAGCACGCTCAGCGACCGATCCGCATTCCGGTTGTATTGGATGAAAACGTTGTTCCAGATCTCCATCACGCGCGGGTCTTCGCCGCTGAGCACCGTCGCCCCGCCGCTCTTGTCCGGCGTGCGGTCGATAAAGATTTCCGTGCACGGCCCGCACGGCCCGGTCTCGCCCATCTCCCAGAAATTGTCCTTTCCACCGTAGTGGATGCGATCTTCCGGAATGCCGGTGATCTCGCGCCAAAGGTTGGCGGCTTCGTCATCGCGCGGGACGCCGGAGGCGGGATCACCGGCGTGAACGGTGACGTGGAGGCGCGTGGGGTCGATCTCCCACACCTTCGTGAGCAGTTCCCACGACCAACCGATGGCCTCGCGCTTGAAGTAATCGCCGAAGCTCCAGTTGCCGAGCATCTCGAAGAACGTGTGATGACGGCGTGAGCGTCCGACGTCGTCGAGGTCGTTGTGCTTCCCGCCGGCGCGGATGCACTTTTGCGTGTTGGCGGCGCGGGTGTAGGGGCGTTTTTCAAGGCCGAGGAACATCGGTTTGAACTGGTTCATCCCCGCGTTGGTGAACAGCAGCGTCGGGTCGTCATGCGGGACGACGGGCGATGACGGCACGAACGTGTGCCCGTGCTTTTGCACGAAAAAGTCGATGAACTGCTGGCGGATCTGAGCTGAAGTCATGATGGTGAACGTATCGGGCCGGTCGGGCAAACGAGCCGGATTATTCACCAACGGCGGAGGAGGTTCAAGGCAGACTCCCGCACGCATGCCCGCCTGAATGCAAGAGCCAAGACGCCAAGAACCAGACAAGGACCAGTCCGGAACGAAGAAAGCTCCAAACCGCGTTTGGAGCTTTCTTCATTCGGTTCTTGGAGCTTGTTTGGTTCTTGGCGTCTTGGTTCCTGGAACTTTCCGCGCAGCGGCCTCACGGCGCCGGTTCATGCGTCGACGCCATCGCCGCCGGCGCATCGCTGGTTCCGATCTTCCACTGGTCCCGCGGCGTGGCCTCAATGATCTTCTGAAGCTCAAAGATGCTGCTGACCGTCTTGCCGGCCACGGTGGTGATCACCGTGCCCAGCGCGATGCCTGTCTTGGCCAGCGGGCTCGACTCGTCCATGCCGACGACGAGCAGACCCGGCGCGGCCTGGGCCTTGTCCTTGAAGATGGCGGGGACGCTGGCGAGAACCAGCCCCTGCCAGCGCAGCCGCTGGCGCTCGCGGGTGACGGCGACATGCGGCATCGGCCGCCGGGCCGGGGTCACGTCGACCGTGACGTGCTTGCCCCCGCGGGCGATCTGCATCGTCGCTGCCTTGTCCACCGAACAGCGCCCGATGACGCGGATGAAGTCGTCGCCGTTGTCGATCTGCTCGTTGTTCAAACCCACGATCACGTCGCCCGCCCGCAAATCGACGCTCGACGCCGGCGTGTTCGCTTCGATCGAATCGACGCGGGCGCCGATCGGTTTCTCCACGCCCGCGGCCTTGCGCTCGCGCGTGGTCGGCGTGCTGACGAGAATGCCGAGGTACCCGTAGACGATCTCCCGGCCCTGCTTGAGCTCCTTCACCGTGTCGAGCAGCACGGGCGTGACGGGCATGGCAAAGCCCAGTCCGTTCGTCTGCTTCTGCGGGAGGATGACGGCGGTGTTCACGCCGATCACCTGGCCGGCGATGTCGAACAGCGGACCGCCCGAATTGCCCGGATTGATCTCGGCCGTCGTCTGAATGAGGTTCGTGTAAAGCCGGTTTTCCTTGGCGGCGAGCTTGTTCAGCGAGCGTCCCGTCGCGCTGACGACGCCGACGCTCATGGCCATCTCGCCCTCCCCGGCGTAGCCGTAGGGATTGCCCAGCGCGATCGTCCACTGCCCGCGCCGAAGCTCGCCGGTCGCGGCGAACGTGACGAACGGCGTGTTCGTGGCCGCGATCTTCAGCACCGCCAGGTCGGCGCGCGGGTCGGAGCCGACGACGATCGCCGGGTATACCGTGCGGTCGTCGGTCGTGACCCACAACTGCTCGGTGTCACCGATCACGTGCTCATTGGTGAGGATGTACCCGTCGGCGTCGATGAAAAAGCCCGTGCCGACCATGCGCGTCGTGCGGCCGAGGATGTCATCAATCTTCGCGAAGGTCAGATCCTCGCTGCGCAGCGCGTCGTCGGCCTGCACCGGGTCGCACGCCGAGGAGATGGCGACGACGGACGGCGCCAGCTTCGACGCCAGGTCCGAAAACTGGTTCTGTAGCCCGACGAGGTCGATCGTCCGGCCGGAAGCGACGGCCGGTCGTGGGGACGAAATCCCCCCGGCAAAAAACGTGATGGCAAACAGCGCGACGGTCAGCCCGCGACCGCGACGCGCATACAACATGCGTCCCATTCGCACCCCGATGCAAAAGCCCCAACAGTCCGGGATCGGATCGCTCCGATCCTGACGCCTGTGCCGACGTCCCATTCACCCCATCGGCACAGATCCGGACCAACTCAATCAGTGGCTTCGATCGTTTCCCAACACACCCAAAAGCAATACGCAGGCCCAACTGCGTATTGCATCAAATTTACCCATCGGCAAAGGAATTCCAATGGCTTGCGGGATATTTCCGGACGTGCCGGATAAAAAACCAGAGAACGCGCAAAAACCGCCCGCCGTGGAAACGCGCGTCTCCCAGGCCGATGAGGTCCGCGTGCTTGAGATTTGAACACCCTCTGCCAGATCACAAGCAAACTCTCGGAACGGATAAGCGACGGAGGGGCCAAGCGCTGATCGCGCCCGCTCGCACGCATGGCACACGATCGAGTTGATTGGCTTCGTTTCGTCACCCGCGTTCGCTCGCCGACGGCGCATTTCCCCGATTCCAGTCCGCCGGCCACGTTTTCCCTTGGCTTCGTTTGGCTTCGTTTCGTCCTCGGCGACCGTGTCGAAACGTCCGTCTTTCGACGAATGTCGTAAGTCCCTTGGAAGTTCTCGGAAGCGGCCGCGCCCCTCTCATGCCTCGGCTATTCATCGTCGTGCTTTCCATTACGTCCCCGCTTCCTGAGCGGGCCTCCCGCGGGCGCACGGCGCGCCCCATCTCATCCCGGGTTGTGCGCATTCATGTACCGGTTCGCGCACGACAAAATCGCGAAAACCTCAAATGCCCGAAAAACTCGACCGAAAAAAAGTCACCCCGGGGAATTCTGCCGTAACTCCTTTTGCGCGCTCGTGAAGCACACGTGAAGCACGCGCGCACTCGGAGGAGGCGGAAACGGTGGATGTCACCGGTAGCGAGGTAGCTGACACGGTCACGAAGCAAGTGGACACGGAGCTTGGCAACGTTGGGGCTGAACACTTCTATGAGCGACCGAATGGTACCATGGCGATAGGACGACTATTCGGTAATGACGTCAACCATCACACCATGCCCTGGTGGGTATATGGGAGACAGAAAACGGGACAGGTCCAATTATGTAATTGGACCTGTCCCGTTTTTCGTTTCCAGACGCCGGCGGATTCGACTTCAACCGCCGAAGCAGAATAGGATGTTTAGGCAAATTCGGAAAGCTCGCGCCCCGGCGCATTTTCTCCCCTCCGGAAAGACACCGTGCAGAAATGCCGGTGTCTTCTTTTTTGTAATGTCCCTCACGTCACCACCCACCATCTTGGGGTAGAGTACAAACGTCTGCGAATCGCAGCCGTTCCGCGACTCGCAAGACCATCTTCTGGAGGCGGTCGAGCGTCTTGGCCGTCTGATGAACTATCATCCAGCAGCACACCCGGTTAGCATCGCGCATCCCCGCCCGCTCGGCGGTAACGGTTGCCCTGCACCTGTTCTCAACCTCGCTCGCGCGGGCGCGGAAAGGAATTCTTGATGTCGTTCCCCCTCGTAGCCCCGCTCGATCGGTTGAAGCAGCAGGACCTTCTGCGACGCGGCGCGCGACCGCGGCAGATGGAGTGGCTCGAACCGCGCCGACTCCTCGCTGCCTCGATCGTAGACAACACGCTCACGATCACGGGCACCGCGGGCGACGACGCCATCACGTTCACGCGCAGTGGCGCAAACGAGGTCACGGCCACGGTCAACGGGCAGCCGACGGTGTTCGAGCTCGACGAGTTCCGCGACCTCGTTATCGACGGCCTCGACGGTGACGATCAGATCGTGATCGGCGATGACTCCGGCGGGGACGCGCCGCACCGCAATGCCGCAACCGTCAACAGCGGCGCGGGCAACGACACGATCGAGGGCGGCAACAGTTGGTGGCTAAACTATGACGCCGGTGACGGTGATGACCACGTCACCGCGGGGACGCGCGAGAGCAGCGGGCGCCTCGGCGCCGGCAATGACACGTTTGTTGGCGGTGAGGCCGCCGATCAGGTCTGGGGCGACGCGGGGAACGATTCGATCACCGGCAACGGCGGCGACGACGAGTTGTTCGGCGGCGCCGGCGACGACTGGATCGACGGCGGCACGGGCGACGATGGTGTCACCGGCCAAGCCGATAACGACACAATCATTGGCGGCGCCGGCTTCGACATCCTCGACGGCGGCGCGGGCACGGACTCCGTCGTCGGCAACGCCGACGAGGACGTGCTGTTCAATGGCGAGAATGCCGGCGGCGACGACAACACCGTCTTCCTCGACGCCGGCGGCATCATCCGCATCACGGGAACGCCGCGCAAGGACCTCGTATCGGGCAACCACGAGAACGGGGTCATCACGATCCAGTTCGGCATCGCCGAGAAGACGTTCGTCCAGGAAGCCGTCAACGGCCTGCACGCCGACTTGGGTGACGGTGACGACTACATCGACTTGCGCCCGTCGAACCCGGCCTCGCAGTTCGGGCCCCCCGCCACGCTCCTCGGCGGCAACGGCAACGACGACCTGACGGGAAGCGGCGGCGCCGACATCATCTCCGGCGGAAGCGGAAACGACTCGCTCAAGGGTGGCTGGGGGAATGACCAGATCGAGGGCGGCGCCGGCCGGGACGCGCTCGACGGAGGCGACGGCACCGACACGCTCGTCGGCGGTCCGGGCGACGACACGTTCCGGGACGGCGTCATCGACGGCGTCACGCTGGCCGACGGCTTGCTCAAGTTCGTCGGCACGCTCGGCGACGATCAGGTGTCCGTCTGGGCCGACGGCGCGGGCGGACTGGTCGTGTGGAGCAGCGGCGTCACGGAAACCTTCGACATCACCCTCGTCAACCGCATCGAGTTGTGGGGCGATCCCGGCGATGACCTGCTCAAGCTCCACCCCTACCTCGCCATCCCCGCGCTCATCCGCGGCGGCGACGGCACGAACCGGCTCATCGGCGGCGCGGGCAACGACACGATCGTCGGCGGCACGGGCGCCGACCACATCACGGGCAACGGCGGCGACGACTTCATCGACGGCCGCCAGGGCACGGACGTCATGCTCGGCGGGGCGGGCTACGACACCGTCGACTACTCATGGCGCAACGTCGCCCTCGTCATCGGCCTTGACGGCTGGCAGGACGACGGCGAAGCGGGCGAGAACGACTTGGCGTACCTCGACATCGAGCGCGTACTCGGCGGACATGGCAACGACCGCATCGGCGGCTCCAGCGCCGACAACCAACTCTACGGCGGCCCCGGCGACGACACGATCGGCGGTCACGGCGGCAACGACTCGCTCTTCGGCGAGGCCGGCAACGATAAAGTGCACGGTGACGACGGCGACGACTACATCGAAGCCGGCGCCGGACACGATAAAGTCTACGGCAACGGCGGGGCCGACATTCTCCTCGGCTTGGCCGGCAACGACCAACTGTTCTCCGCCGGCGACGGCACCGGCGACTCCGTCAGCGGCGGCCCGGGCACCGACTCGGCAGATGCGGACGAGCTGGACGTGCTCTCCGGTGTCGAGATACAGCTTTAGCACCGCCGCGTCGCGCCATGCATGCAAGCGCTGCCGCCATCGGGTCGACCACATGTTTTCGAAATATTGCCGTCCGGCGCCCACCTTCTCTGTACACTTGCCACACCCTCCGCAGGGCGGAGGCACGGCACGGGTGAGGGGGCAAACGGAGATCCTCTGATGGGGTGCCAGGACCTCGCGGCGGCGGCGGTGGCTGCAACCAGAAAACGGGACAGGTCCAATTCTTTCCTGATCAAGTTGAAAGCCCCAATTGACAGCATCAAATAAAGAATTGGACCTGTCCCATTTTCCGCATCCAATCGGCGGCGGGACGTGGGCGATCGACAATGTGGGGGAAAATAAAGGGGACACGGGCGAATAATAGGGACGGGACCGAACGCCATTCGGTTAGCCCATAACTCCGCGTCGCAACTGCATTTGCGACATTTGCGCCACAAGCGGCCTCCTGTCAGAATGGTGGTGTCTTGAATCACCAACCAACAGGAGGCCACGGATGGCTGTCATCACCCAGGTTCTGGCTCGGTTGCGGCGGGAGCCGCTGGAGGATTGTGCGCTGGCCAGGGGCGTCGAGCAACTGTGCCGGGATCATACGCATCACTGGCGGGATCGACTGCTCACGCCGGTGATCACGGTCAGGCTCATGCTGTTGCAGGTGCTGTTCGGCAACACCGCCATCAACCAC
>JBBSLV010000070.1:0-12189 GCA_038233535.1 Tepidisphaerales bacterium
CGACGGGCAAGACGGTCAGCCGGCTCGTGGCGGAGATTCCCCGCTACGAGATCGTGAAGACCAAGTTCGAGTGCCGCCGGGAGGATGCCGAGCGCGCCGTGGCCGCGGTGAAGCGGGCTTTCGCCAACGAGCGGATCGACACGCAGGACGGCATCCGCATCGACTGGGACGACAGTTGGGTCCACGCGCGTCCGAGCAACACCGAGCCCATCATGCGGATCATCGCCGAAGCCCCCGACCGCGCCACCGCCGAAGCCCGCGCCGCGGCGGTGCAGAAGATCGTCGATGCGGCGCTGCGCGCGTAGTCGTGCTTCAGCCACTTCCTGTCTTGAATCATTATTCAGGGCGACTATCTGAGCGTGTGCGCTATCTATTGCCCCGCGACCGTCTACAGTGGCTTCGGTTATTCAACTTTTTTCGCCGAATCACGAGAGGGTGGATGTAATGACGGAAAACCCCTCGGTCCCCGACAACGGACCGGACGACCAGCAGCAGCAACCAAAGCCGCGCGAGCCACGGCCACGGGCTGAGAGCGGCCCGGTCTTTGCCGGCGCGGAAGCGCCGGCACATGACCTGTCGGACGAGATCGTGAGAGCGGTCAAGCGAACCGTCGGGGAGCGGGTCACGTGCAGGCGCATCGCGGGGAGCACCTACCGCTGCAACTGGTGGACGCCGCAGAGCACCAACGGCTACGACAACCCCGCCATGATGGGCAGCACCGTGACGACGCACCGCGTCGGTCGCAGCGCGCTGCTGCGCGTCACCAGGACGGGCGACGGCGCCCTTGTCATGGAAACGGTGAACGGCGCGGCCCGCTAAAATCACTTCTGCTTCGCTTCCAGCTCGCCCCACCGGTCGTAGAGGGTGGCGACGCGCATCTGCACGTCGCTCAACTTCTCACACGCCTCGTTCATCGCATTGCGGTCGGCCATCACCTTCGGGTCCGACATGCGCGCCTGAAGCGTCTGGACCTCTTGCTCGGCGGCGAGGATTTTTGTTTCCATCTGCTCCCACTCGCGCTGCTCGTTCCAGTTGAGGCGCTTGGGTTTGGATGACGAAGCAGACGGCGCCTGCGTGGCCGGCTTGCGGGCCGCCGAAGCGGCCGCGACGGCTGATTCCCTTGCTTCCGACTGGGCGCGTTCCCACTGCGCCAGGTCCGCGTACAGGTTCGCGCCGCCCTTGCCGTCCAGGGCCAGCAGCTCCGTCGAGACGCGATCGAGCAGGTAACGGTCGTGCGTGACGAGGACGAGCGCGCCGGGAAAGTCTTCGAGGCTTTCCTCCAGCACGTCGAGGGTCGGGATGTCCAGGTCGTTCGTCGGCTCGTCGAGGATCAGCACGTCGGCCGGGTGAAGCATCAGCCGCGCGATGAGGATGCGCGCCTGCTCCCCGCCGGACATTTCACCGACGGGCATGTCGAGCTGCTCCGTGCGGAAGAGGAAGCGCCGCGCCCATGCGGTGATGTGCATCGAGCCGCCGCGGTAGGTGATCGTGTCGCTGCCCTTGGGCGACAGCGCCGACCGCAGCGTTTCGTCCTTATTGAGCTGGGCGCGGTTCTGGTCGAACGTGACGACCTTCAGTTGATCGGCGCGATTGACCACGCCGGCGTCGGGCTGAAGTTCGCCCATGAGCAGCTTGATGAGCGTGGTTTTTCCGCTCCCGTTGGGACCGAGCAACCCCAGCTTCGTGCCGGGGGCAAGGACGAACTGCACATCCGTGAACAGCGTTCGTCCGCCGCGGGAGATGGCGACGTTTTTGGCTTCGAGCAATTTACGCGTCATGCGCTCGGAGCCAAGGAAATCGATGCTGGCCGCGCCCTGCGTCGCGTTGCGGCTCTTGAGCTCCGCGAGATCGGACATCATCCGCTCGGCCTGCTGGATGCGTCCCTTGGCCTTGGTGGTGCGCGCTTTGGCGCCGCGGTGCAGCCACTCGACCTCGCGCCGCACCTGGCTGGCGAGCGACTGCTGCTCGCTCCGCTGGGCGGCGAGAAACTCCTCGCGGCGCTGCAAAAATGCGCTGTAGCTCCCGTCGACGCTGAAGAACCCCTGAGGATAAGAGCGGTTCAGCTCGATCGTGCGGTTCGTTGCGTTCTCCAGGAACTGCCGGTCATGGCTGACGATGAGGCACGCGAACGACGCGGCCTCGAGCAGGTTTTCAAGCCAGACGATGCCTTCGAGGTCGAGGTGGTTCGTCGGTTCGTCGAGCAGGAGCAGTTCCGGCTCGCGGATGAGCTGCCGCGCGATCGCCAGCCGCTTGCGCCATCCGCCCGACAGCGCCGCGACGCGCTGCTGTGGGTCGATGAACCCGATCCGCCCGAGCATGATGTTCGCCGTGACGAGATCGTCGTGTTCGTCCCCATGCCCGTGCTCGATCGCGTCGGCCAATGACTCCTCGACCGTTTGCGCGCCGTCGAGAACGTCTTCCTGCGCCACGTACCCCGACCGCAACTGCCGCCGGGCGACAAGCTCCCCTTCGTCGGGCTGCTCGAGCCCGGCAAGGATCTTCAGCAGCGTCGATTTCCCCGACCCGTTGGGCCCGATCAGCCCCGTGTGCTGCTCGTCGGACAGGCCCAGCGTGATCCCCTTGAACAAGAGCCGCGGACCGAACGATTTCGATAGATTTTGACAACTGAGCAGGACAGCCATGGGAGGGACTTTAGGGCGAAGGAAGGCGAGGAGCCACCGAGGACGCCTTCAATGACGGATCTGCGAATCGACGGGAATGAGATGAGATTTGCCTGTCCTCCGTGATTCGTGTCCCATTTGTGTTATTCGCATGCCCACGCGATCCCACGGCACCCAAAATACGTACAGGAACACAAATTGCCGGAACCACACGGCCAGCAGTAACCCGATCCCGATCTGCATGAGCAGCGTCATGAGCACGATCGGCAACCGCAGCCGCCGGAACATCAGCGCCAGCGGGAACGACAGCTCCAGCGCCACGGCCCCCGCGGCCATTACGTTACACAGCAGCGGGTATCGGGCGAGGTACAACCCCAACTCCGTGGGCGGTTTGAGGTGCAAGTGGTGCACCTGGATGAGGGTCATCGCCATATGATCGGACGTGATCCACGCCGACCCCGATCGTACCAGCTTGCTCGCCCCTGCCGAGAAGAAGATCAGCGCCATCAGCAGCCAGACCATCCGCACCGGCCAGCGATATTCGGCCGACCGCGCCCGAACCGCGCCGCTTCGCCATCGCGCGATCCACGCGTCGATTGACCAACCGTCCCCGCAGCGCGACAGCGCGAGGATCAGCATCACCAGCGCCAGCGCCTGATCTCCGTGACCGATCTTGCCGAAGTTGTTGCCCATCGCCAGGAGGTAAAACCCCAGCGCGAATGCCACAGCCGTCGCGACGCGCGTGAACAGCCCCACCGCCGCGAGCACGATCGCGGCGACCCAGCACATCTCCATGACGAACATCACGCTTTCGTTGAGGAACGGCAGGTTAAACGCTTCGAACACCCAGATCGGCCTGCGGTAGCTCCTGGGCGTGCGCGCCCACGTGTGGAGCCTGAATGGGTATTGCAGCCAGAGCATCCCGGTGAAGAAGACGAACCGGCAGAACCCCAGCGTCGCCGGAGGCTCGGGGGCGAACCAGAATGTGTCCCATCGCTCAGCGAGCTTCGTCACGTGCCGCCTCCCCCGTTTTCGCAGTCGTCGGCGCCGTCGTCATTGTTGGCGCCGTGGTCATTGTTGGCGCCGTGGTCGTCGTCGCCTCGTCGCGGCGCAACTCGAACAGCAGATCGACCGCGTCCGGCCTGCGATTAGGGTCGGCGCCAGGCTTGAGCGTCCATTGGTGCTCGTACAGCCGGTATGCGACGAACCGCGCGCCATGACCCTTCCGATCCCAGCCGTACGACTGCGCGAAACTGGTGACCGCATGGCGCAGCCGAACGCTGGCATCCGGGCGGCGCTTGAGGCGCGCGAACGAGCTGCGCAGCCACGCCCCTTCGATGGGGATCTCGCGCGGCACGGGTTCGTCCGTCACCCCGAACAGGCGCATCACGCGAAAGTCGCTGGGGTTGAGGTACGCGTACATCGGGTACGACGAGATCGGCCAATGATCCCCGCGCGTGACGACGTCGAACGCATGACCCAAAATAAGCCCCCCCGCCAGCGCATGAACGAGCCACCGCCGGCTACGGCGCATCGGGACGGGATCGGGCAAAGGATGTTGATCACTGGTGGCGATCGCGTTCATGTCTCACGTCTGCCCGATCTTCTGCTTGAATTCAGCCTCGCTGAGCACCGGGACGCCCAACTGCCGCGCCTTGGCCAGCTTGCTCCCCGCCTCCTCACCGGCGATGAGGAAGCTCGTCTTTTTGCTCACGCTGCCCGACGCCTTCCCGCCGAGCTTGACGATCAGCGCCTCGATCTCCGTTCGCCCAAGCGTCGGCAGCGTCCCGGTGACGACGATCGTCTGCCCGGCCAGTGGGAGCGTTTCGGGGGCCGCGATCTTTTCCATCTGCGGATCGATGCCAACGGACTTCAGCGCTTCCACCGTGCGCCCGCCGGCTTCGTTGTGAAAAAAGTCGTGCACTGAGTCGGCGATGACGTCGCCGATCTCATGGACGGCCGACAGCTCATCCTGCGTCGCGCTCGCCAGCGCGTCCAGACTGCCGAAGTTCCGTGCCAGCACGAACGCCATGCGGCTGCCCACGTGACGAATCCCCATGCCCGCCAGCAGCCGATCGAGACCTTGCTTGCGGCTGCTCTCGATGTTGCGGACCACCTTCTCCGCGATTTTCTCCCCCACCGTGCGCTTGACGACCTTGCCCCCCTGCTCGACCTCCGACCCCAGCCCGGCGATCATCTCCGGCTTGAGCAGGTACAAATCCGCGAACCCCTTCACGCGGCCGCGATCGACAAGCTGGTCGACCAGCTTGTCGCCCAGCCCCTCGATGTCCATTTGGCTGCGGGCGCAGAACCAGCGGATGCGCTCCTTCAGCTGCGCCGGGCAGGCCGGGTTGACGCAGCGGATGTACGGCGTGTCCGCTTCCTTCTCAACGCACGCGCCGCAGGCGGGGCACGTCGCCGGGGGTTCGATGGGCTTGGCGCCCGTCGGGCGCTTGGCCTTGAGCACCTCGACGACGTACGGAATCACCTCGCCGGCGCGCTCGACGACGACGGTGTCGCCAAGACGAACGTCGAGCCGGCGGATCTGATCGATGTTGTGCAGTGAGACGTTTGAAACCGTCACGCCGCTGATGAACACCGGCTCGAGCATTCCCACGGGCGTCAGGTTTCCGCCCTTGCCGACCTGCCAGCGGACGTCGTTCAGCACCGTCGGCTGCTGCTCGGTCTCGTACTTGAACGCGATGACCCAGCGCGGCGATTTGCTCGTGGCGCCGAGCTTCTCGCGATGGGCGAAAGCGTCGACCTTCATCACCATGCCGTCGGTCATATACGGCAGCGACGGGCGCTGCTTCTCGAACGCGTGAATGCACGCGATCGCCTCGTCAATGTTGTCGACCCGCCACACCTCCTTCGGCAGCGGCACGCCCCACCGGCGGAGCAGTTGCGTCCATTCCCAGTAACCCGTCGTCGCGGGCATCGGCTCGACCTGGCCCAACCCATGCGCGAGGAATCGCAGCCGGCGCTGCGCGACGATCTTCGGATCGAGCCGGCGCAGCGTACCGGCGGTGAGGTTGCGCGGGTTGGCGTACGGTTCTTCTCCGTCGGCCTCGATCTCCTTGTTCACCCGCTGGAAGTCCTCGTTGTCCATGTAGACCTCGCCGCGCACTTCGAGGATCGGGGGAGGAGGAGTGCTGCGTGCCGAGTGCTGAGTGCTGAGTTGAAGCGGGATGGACTTAATCGTCCGCGCGTTGATCGTCACGTCGTCGCCGACGTTTCCGCGTCCGCGCGTGGCGGCCAGGACGAGCCGGCCGTTCTCGTAGCGCAGGCTGATCGACGTGCCGTCGATCTTCGGCTCCAGCACGTACGCGATCTCGTCGCCGCCGAGGGCTTTCTTTACGCGCATGTCGAACGCGCGGACCTCCTCCTCGCTGTACGTGTTGTCGATGCTCATCATCGGGACGGCGTGTTTGACGGGCTTCAGCTCCGTCTGCACCTCGCCGCCCACGCGCTGCGTGGGGGAATCGGGGGTGATCAGCTCGGGATTTTCCCGCTCAAGCTCAATTAGCTCCGCCAGGAGCGCATCGAACGCGCGGTCGGAGATTTCCGGACGCGCGTCGGTGTAGTACAACCGGTTGTGATGATTAATCTGCTCGCGGAGCTGCTCGATTCGCCTGGCAGTTGCCGAACCCTTCTCGCTCGTCATGGCCGAGAGTTTACTCGGCCGCGGTCGCGCGGTCGAAGAGCCATACTCGTGTGAACGGGCAAGCTACAGGGCCCGGCGGTCGCGCAGGACGGTCCTGGCCTGCGCGATGGGGTCGGCGTCGATGCGGATTTGATGCGCATCCCACCCGCGCCGGCGCGCGGTCTCGATGTTCTCGTCGACGTCGTCGAAGAAGATGATCTCACCCGGACCCACGCCCGTTTCGGCCTCGACGTGGGCGTAGATCCGGTCGTCCGGCTTGCGCGCGCGGACGAGGTGACTGGCGAACCGGTGCGTCAGCCGGTCGAACGGCATGAAGTTGGGGCCGGCGGGGTCGGTCATCAACCGCCAGTGGTTCGCGTTCGTGTTGGACAAACACGCCGTCGCCACCCCGGCGGCGCGCAGGTCGTCGAGCAATTCCGATGCGCCCGGATACGGCCCGCGAAGGTACGCGTGCGAGAGCGCGACGACGTGCTCCGGCGAAATGCCCAGATGCGGCGCGGACGCGCGGGCGAATTCATCAAGGTCGATCCTCCCCACCTCCGCGGCGCACACCGCTTCGTGAAGCGCCGCCGTCGCGGCGTCGCTCAACTCAATCCCCGGCGCCGGCACGCCCGCGACCGCGCATGCGTGTTTCCAGTCATCGCAAATGCGAATCAGCACGCGCCCGAGATCGAACACCACGAGCCGAACGTCATTCACTCCGGCTGTCCCTTCGCCATGTCGTAGACCCATGCCTGCGACGCGGGGTTCCAGTCGAGCAGTTCATCCGGCTTAAAAAAGAGTCCCAGCTCGCGCTGGGCGGCTTCGGGGGAGTCGGAGCCGTGGATGAGGTTGAACGAGTTGCTCACGCCGAAGTCCCCGCGGATCGTGCCGGGTTCGGCCTTGGAGCCGAACGTCGCGCCCATCATTTTTCGCGAGATGGTGATCGCGTCCTTCCCCGCCAGCGCGAGCACGACGACGGGCGAGCTGGTCATGAACTCCACCAGGCCGGGGTAGAACGGTTTGCCCTTGTGCGGCTCGTAATGCGTCTCGGCCAATGGCTGCGGGATGCGCATGAGCTTCATACCGACGAGCTGAAGCCCTTTTTTCTCGAACCGCGTGATGATCTCGCCGGCCAGGCCGCGCTGGACGGCATCGGGCTTGAGGATGATGAGGGTGCGTTCCATCTCGTTTCGCTCTCCGTGTGAGTGGGTTGGGCCGCGCGGCCCGCGGGGGCCGGGGTTTATATCCGACGGTCGCCGGGGCTGAAAGCATCGTGCGGAATGCGAATGCTCAGATCCGCAGCAACTGCTTTGCGTTGTCGTGCAGGAGCTTCCGCGCGATTCGTTTCGACGGCGACAGCTTGCCAAGGGCGGAAATAAGATTGCTGCCCACGCATGCCGGGCCGTGGCCGACGGGGTCGGGGCAGTCGCTGCCGAAAAGCAACTGGTCCTGATGCCGCTCGATGAAGCCGCGGGCGTGGTCCTCGTCGCGCAGGAGCGAGTTCAACCCCGACCCGGCGGAAAGGTCGCCGTAGAGGTTGGAGTAATCGCTGAGGTACTTGTCCGTCAGCCCGCCGGGCGTGACCGGTCCCTTGGGATAGAGGACTTTCTGGTTGTCGTGCTTGGCGTCGATGTTGGCCCAGAACGTCTGTGCATGGCCGATGAAGTTCACGTCGGAATATTTCTTCAGCATCTTCTCGAAGTTCTCGTAACCCGTATTGAACATTTCGTATTGGAAATGGAGCAGCACGGGAACCTTGTACGCGCGGGCGATGTCGTAGATCAGCTCCATCTGCGGGGAATCGACGGGCAGGTTGAACTTCTGCTCGCCGATGCCGATCGCGCCATCCTCAAGGTACGATTCGATGCTTGCCTTGGCGCCGTCGATATCCGGGACTTCGTTGACGAAGTAGCAGTATTCGTCGGGCAATTGCTTCACGATCGCCTGGCACGTCTCCGTGCCGCTCGCGCCGGCGTTGAGGCCGTTGGTCTTGCCGTTGTGCGTGGACGGGAGGTTCACCGGCGTCCCGCTGGGCAGGAGGATCGTGAGCGTGACGCCCAGGTTGCGCTGGTGGGCGATGAGGCGCTCGTTCGTCCGCCCGACGTAGGTCGTATGCTGGTGGATGTCGATGATCGGACCAAGATCGGCCGGGCGCGACGTCGTCGGCTGCGCGGTCGCGTCGGTGACGAGTTCCTTGCCCGACGCCGTCTTCGTCGCCGCGTCCTTCGTCGTGCCCGGCGCGGTCTGCGCGTGGGCCACGAGCGACGACGCTAAAACGGCGGCGGAGGACGCGAGTATTTCCCTGCGGGTGAGCCGCTGATTTTCGACTGCCATCATCCCTTTCCGTTGAACAATCTCCATACTATTATTGGTGATTCCCGATGAGACTTCAAACCACCGCTCCTTATCGTGCGTGCGTCCTTTCCGTGATGTTGCTCGCGTCGCTGTTTCAAACAGCGATCACGCGGGGCGCACCGCCGGCGATTGAGCCGGTCGTGACAGCCAAAGACCTGCCCCGCGTGCCGGCGACGGAACCCCAGGACGCGCTCAAGACCTTCCAGGTTCGTCCCGGCTTCAAGCTGGAGCTGGCAGCGGCGGAGCCGGAGGTCATCGACCCCATCGCCATGTGCTTCGACGAAACCGGGCGCATGTTCGTCATCGAGATGCGCGACTATTCGGAGCGCCGCGAGGAGAAGCTCAGCCGTATCCGAATGCTCGAAGACCTCGACAACGACGGGCGGTATGAAAAGTCGACCGTCTTCATCGACAATCTTGCCTGGGCGACGGCCGTCATGTGGGTCAACGGCGGCGTGCTCATCGGCGCGACGCCGGACATCCTCTTCGCAAAAGACACCAACGGCGACGGCGTGGCCGACGAGACGAAGGTGCTCTTCACCGGCTTCGGCAGCACGCAGGAGCGGCTGAACGTCCAGGGCCTCTTCAACAACTTCAACTGGGGGCTCGACAACCGCATCCACGGGTGCTCGGGCCTCAACGGGGGGATGATCGAGCAGAAGCTGCATCCGGACAAGTCGCCGCTTGACGTGCGCGGCAAGGGGTTCGTCATCGATCCGCGCGACTGGTCAATGACCACCGAAAACGGCGGCGGGCAGTACGGGCTGAGCTTCGACCCTTGGGGCCGGATGTACACGTGCTCGAACAGCAGCCACATCGAAGCGTTCATGTACGACGGTCGGTACGCGGGGCGCAACCCGCATTACGCCATGCCCAATCCCCGCGCGATGATCGCCGCCGATGGCCCCGCGGCCGAGGTGTACCGCATCAGCCCCGAAGAACCGTGGCGCGTCATCCGCACGCGCTGGCGCATCGCGGGGCTGGTTCCGGGCGGCGTCGAAGGGGGCGGACGCTCCGCGGGGTACTTCACCGGCGCGACCGGCATCACGATCTACCGCGGCAACGCGTACGGACCCGAATACGTCGGCGATGCCTTCGTCGGCGACGCCGGCGGGAACCTCGTCCACCACAAACGCATCCGCCGAGGCGACGAAGATCCGATTGAGCTCATCGCCGAACGACCGGCCGATGAAAAAAAGATCGAGTTCGTCGCCAGCACCGACAACTGGTTCCGGCCCGTCGATTTTGCCAATGCGCCGGATGGCACGCTGCACATCGCCGACATGTACCGCGAGACAATCGAGCACCCGTGGTCGATCCCCCCGAACATTAAGCAGTTCCTGGACCTCAACAGCGGGAACGACCGCGGGCGGATTTACCGCATCGTCCCCGATGATTTCCAACGCCCCGAGCCGCCGCGGCTGGATCAGGCGAGCATCGCGGAGCTTGTCGCGACGCTGGAGCACGCGAACGGATGGCACCGCGAGACGGCGTCGCGATTGCTCTTCGAGCGGCAGGACAAAAAGGCCGTCGCGCCGCTGGTCGAGCTGCTGCAAACGTCGGCGTCGCCTTTCGGCCGGATGCACGCGCTGCATGCGCTGGACGGGCTTGGCGCGCTCGACGAATCGCACGTGCTTGCTGCGATGGAAGACAAGGAACCTTTCGTGCGGACCCACGCCGTTGCACTGTCCGAGAAACTCATGCCGGAGGGAAAACCGTCGGCGGCGCTGTGGGAGAAGCTGCAATCGCTGACGGATGATCCGTCGGCCGACGTGCGTTACCAGCTCGCGTTCACGCTCGGGCAGGTGAAGCAGGACGAGCGGACGAATGCGCTGGCCGAGGTGGCCGGGCGAGATGTCGCCAGCCGCTGGATGCAGGCGGCGGTGATGAGCTCCATCGCCGACGGCGCGGGAAAGATTTTTCTTGCGCTGAAGGACATCGACACGACCGGCCC
This sequence comes from Tepidisphaerales bacterium, assembly GCA_038233535.1. Lineage (GTDB taxonomy): Bacteria > Planctomycetota > Phycisphaerae > Tepidisphaerales > Tepidisphaeraceae > DASYWJ01. Next base: position 10,577 of record JBBSLV010000070.1, read on the forward strand.
CGGCGGGGAGTTCCTGCGCCAGCTTGCGCGACAGGTCGCGGCGACGCGCGACGCAAAGCACGTCGAGCAGATCGCGGCCGCGCTCCAATCGGGAGCGGCAGGTTCGTCGCGGTTCGCAATCGCGAGCGGGCTGATGGAAGGCGCCGCCGCGAGCCAGACGCTCGATGAAGTCCGTCCGCAACTGACCGATCTGTTCCGCGCCGCGGGAGACGTCGCCAGGGACGCCAAATCCCCCCCCGCCGATCGCCTGGCGGCGGTGTCATTTCTCGCCTATGCCGATGAATCGGACGCCCTCCCGGCGCTGCTGGCGGCGCTCGATGACACCCGCTCGCAGCAGGTGCAGCTCGCGGCGTTGGCGGGGCTGGATCGGCTGGCGTCGAAGGACGTCGCCCCCGAGATTCTCCAGCGCTGGTCAACCCTGCGCCCGCGGGTCAAGAGCGAGGCGGCCGACGTGCTCATCAAGCGCCCCGCCCGCGCGACGTCCCTACTGCACGCAATGCGCGACGGAGGCCCGGTCGCGGCGACGGACGTCAGCTCGACGCAGCAGCGGTTCCTGTTGACCCATGCGAACAAGGAAGTGAAACAACTGGCGGAAAAGGTTCTGCCCGCGCCGCCGGCGTCGCGCGAAACTGTCTTGGAGACCTTCCGCCCCGCCCTCTCCCTCCCCGGAGATGCAAAGCGCGGCCACGCGGTCTACCAGAAGCTGTGCGTCTCCTGCCACAAGTTCGGAGACGAAGGGTTCGCGCTCGGCCCGGACCTGACCACCGTCCGCAACGCCGGCAGGGACAAGCTGCTGATGAACATCATCGACCCCAGCCGCGAGGTGCAGCCGAATTTTCTTTCCTACCAGATCGACACCACCGACGGCGAGAGCGCCCTGGGCGTCGTCGTCAGCGACACCCCCGCAGGAATCACCCTCCGCCAGGCGTACGGTAACGAGACGACCATCCAACGAGACAGGATCAAGAAGATGAGCAGCGACGGCCGCTCGATGATGCCGGACGGCTTGGAAGTCGGCATGACCCCGCAGGACATGGCGGATTTGCTGACGTTTATCGAGACGGGAAAGGTGCGGGAGTGACGCGAAAGCGCCTGATAGAACTCACCACGGAGCACACGGAGAGCACGGAGAGAGAATTCTTTTCAGCTCGATCTACTCGGTGTCCTCCGTGATCTCCGTGGTGAGTTTTGTCAGGAGCGTTTATTTTTTCGGCGGTCCGCCCCCCCCGCCACCCTCGGCGGGGGCGCCGAATTGCGTTTGCTGGTAGATCAACCCGAGCACCGCGGGAATAAAGATCGACAGCGGCAGCAGGATCGGCTGGCTCGTCATGCTCGCCATGAGCTTTGGCGAGACGCTCTGGTACTTGAAGATCAGCCCGAGCAACCCGAACACGAGCATCACCGAGCCTTGAAGGCTCGTGTACATCATGATGCTGCCGTGGAAAAGGATGAACGAGAGCATCCCGAACGCGATCAGCCCCATGCCCCCGCCGGCCCAGGCGTATTTCGCTTCGAGCTGCGCGGTGTGCCAGATTGCGGCGCCGAGAAGGAAGCCATATAGCCCGCCCATCAGCGCGACGGCGTATTTCATGAGCGGCCAGGTCATCGCCGCG
>JBBSLV010000071.1:0-12175 GCA_038233535.1 Tepidisphaerales bacterium
AAGCTGTTGCCGAAATAACGTTTTGTGCTCGTCAACAATCCACTGCATGTGGCCCGCGCGGACGAGAACGGGGACCAGGGATCGCTTACCGTTTCGCAGTATCTTCCAACTTCGGTTGCGACAGGCGGGAGCGCGTCACACCCCGCTGTGCTGCGTCACCAGCTTCTCCCGATTGCTCAGCGAGCGCAATCGGTTGATCGCAGCCAGATACGCCAGCGCTGACGCTTCCAGAATATCCGTGCTCAGCCCGCGCCCGCGGATCTTTCGGCCGTTGTGTTCCAGCTCGATCTGCACTTCCCCCAACGCTTCCTTGCCCTTGGTCACGGCGCGGATGCGGTAGTCGCTGAGCGACATTTTTATCCCCGTCAGCCGCTGGATGGCGGAATAGATCGCGTCGACGGGGCCGTCGCCGATGCTGGCGTCCCGGATTGTTTCGCCGGCGCTGTCCTTGAGCGTGACGGTCGCGGTGGGGATGGTGTTCGAGCCGGCCGTCACCTGCAAGCCGGACAATTCCCACAGGCCGGTGGACAGTTCCAACTGGTCGTCGACCAATGCCTCGATGTCCTCGTCGAAGACTTCCTTCTTCTTGTCCGCCAGCGCTTTGAACTTGTTGAACGCCGACTCGGTCTGCTCGTCGCTCAGTTTGTAGCCCAACTGCCGCACGCGGTCCTTGAACGCGTGCCGGCCGGAATGCTTGCCCAGCACGAGCGACGTGGCGGGGATGCCCACGGTGGTGGGGTTCATGATCTCGTAGGTCTCGCGATACTTGAGCATGCCGTCCTGGTGGATGCCGCTCTCGTGCGCGAAGGCGTTCTCCCCGACGATCGCCTTGTTGCGCTGCACGATCAGGCCGGTCAGCGTGCTGACCATGCGGCTGGCCGGGTAGATCCTGGTCGTGTCGATGCGCGTGCCGATCTTGTAAAAATCGGCGCGCGTCTTTAAGGCCATGACAATTTCCTCCAGCGCCGCGTTGCCGGCGCGCTCGCCGATGCCGTTGATCGTACACTCGATCTGCCTGGCGCCGTTCTCCACCGCCGCCAGCGAATTCGCGACGGCCATCCCCAAATCGTCGTGACAGTGCGCCGACAGGATCACCCCGCGCGCATCGGTGTTCAGCTTCGCGCGGATGTGCGCGAAGATCTCGCCGTAGCTCCTGGGGGTGGCGTATCCGACGGTGTCCGGCATGTTGATCGTCGTCGCGCCGGCCTCGATCGCGGCCTGCACAATTTCCTCCAGAAACTCCAGCTCCGTGCGGCTGGCGTCCTCGGGAGAGAACTCGATGTCCTTCGTGTACTCCAGCGCTTGCTTGATGGATTCCGTGCTGATCCGGATGATCTCCTCGCGGCCCTTCTTCAGCTTGTGCTCGCGGTGGATCTTGGAAGTGGCGCAGAAGATGTGGATTCGACCCTGCTTCGCGTGTTTGATCGCTTCGCCCGCGCGGGCGACGTCCTTCGGTGTCGAGCGGGCCAGCCCGCACACGACGGCGCGTGTCAGCTCGGCTGCGATCGCGCGGACGGATTCAAAATCGCCGTCGGAGGCGATCGGAAAACCCGCCTCGATGATATCGACGCCCATGTCTTCGAGGTGGCGCGCGATCTCGACTTTTTCCGGGCGGGTGAGCGTCGCGCCGGGAGATTGCTCGCCGTCGCGTAACGTCGTGTCGAAGATGCGCAGCATGTCCATGACCGGCTCCAAATGGTGGGGCACGTTGACGACCCCATGAAACGAAGAAACCCCACGATCCGGATCGTAGGGTTTCAGGGAAGTTCATCGAAGCAGCGTCCCTACGATCGTGCGCACGACGGGCTGAACCCCGGAAGGGCCTGCCGAAGTCGAAGCGAAAGTCGCGAGGACGGCTGCATCAGTAAAGGAAAGTAAACCACCCGCCGCCACCGTGTCAAGCGGTCAACTTTCCAGACTGTTGCAACGCAATAGAAATGTCAGTCCTGTTCCTGGAACAGACTGACATTTCCATTGCGATAGAACAAGAGTGTGCCCCGCGCCCTTGCCACGCCGGGGGGAGATTCATATACTGCTCGGCTTCTCAAAATCCGGCCTTGGGCTCGGTTTTGGGGGTTGCGGAACGCCTGACAAGGAACTGTTTTAGATGCCGACGATCAACCAGCTCATCAAGAACCCCCGCCGCGCCCTCCCGCGCAACAACAAGGTCAAGGATCTTGAGGCCAGCCCGCAGAAGCGCGGCGTGTGCCTCCAAGTCAAGACCATGACCCCCAAGAAGCCGAACTCGGCCCTGCGCAAGATCGCCCGCGTGCGCTTGAGCAATGGCAAGGAAGTCACGGCTTACATCCCCGGGGAGGAGCACAACCTCCAGGAGCACAGCATCGTGCTGGTCCGCGGCGGGCGCGTGCGCGATCTGCCGGGCGTGCGCTATCACATCGTCCGCGGGACGCTCGATACCCTCGGTGTCGATGGCCGCAAGCGCAGCCGCAGCAAGTACGGCGCGAAGCGGGGCAAGTAAATCAAAGGGATGAAGGATGAAGGATGAGGGCTGAATTAATCTGATTCAGCCTTCATTCCTCATTCCTATTTTTATCCGGAGTATTCCCGCCGCGTTGGCGGGGAGAACATCCTTCGGGATTACGGAAAGGTTTCGGAAAGACAATGGCATACAAGAAGTTCACGGCGTCGGAAGAAATGCTCAAGGCTGACCCCCGCTTCAACAGCAAGCTGGTCAGCAAGTTCATCAACTCGATCATGTGGGATGGGAAGAAGACCGTCGCGCAGAAGATCTTCTACGACGCGATGGACCAGGTCACGAAGAAGATGAAGGACGTCCCGCCGCTGGAGCTGTTCGAGACGGCGATCAACAACGTCAAGCCGTACGTCGAAGTGCGCAGCAAACGCGTCGGTGGGGCGAACTACCAGGTTCCGATGCAGGTCAACCGTCGCCGCCAGCAGAGCCTCGCGTTCCGCTGGCTGATCGGCGCTTGCCGCGACGGGGGCGGCCGCCCAATGGCGGACCGTCTCGCCGACGAGCTGATGGCCGCCTTCCGCAAGGAAGGCAAGGCGATGAGCACCCGCGACAACACCCACCGCATGGCCGACGCGAACAAGGCGTTCGCCCACTTCGCATGGTGATACGTTGGCGACAACGCGTTTGAATCAACGTGAAGAAGGGGCGAACCTCGCGGTTCGCCCCTCTTCGCTTGCGGCTTCGCGGACTAAGCAAGCGCGCAGACTAAGCGCGCCGCCTCCGCGGCCGCGACCGTTGCAGGGTTTCCCCGGCGCCGGTGAGTTTGGCCATCATCCGTCCGAATGACGAGCTCATCGAGACGGACGATCCTTCACTCATCCGCGGGATGGACGTCCTCCGCTTCGGGATGACCGAGCGGTAAACCGTGGTGCGTGCCATAAAGACACTCCTTCCGTAAAGACCTACACGACGTTAAGGGACCATACGGATCGGCGCCCGCGCCGCGAATCGATCGGATTTTCGCGACAGTCCGATAAGCCATTGCGATGCTGGCGAGCCCGCTTCAGCGGGCGGGTCTCCTCTGCCGGTGGACGCGCGAATCGATTCGGCTTACAACCATCCCCCTCATGCTCGATCCGAAATTCGTCCGCGAACAACCCGACGCCGTCAAGGAAGCCGCGCGCATCAAGCGCGTCGGCTTTCCGGAACTCGTTGACCAGTGGCTCGCCGCCGACGAGCGCCGCCGCAGCGCGCAGGGTTCTGCCGACAAGCTCAAAGCCGACCAGAGAACCGCCGGCGAGCGGATGAAGCAGAAGGGCCTTTCGCCCGACGAGCGGACGAACATTCAGGTCGACCTTCGGCGCATCAAGGAAGACGTGCAGGCACTGGAAAAGCAGCAGGCTGACGCCGAAGCCGAGTCCAACGCGCTGATGCTGCAATTGCCCGCGCTTCCCGACCCGTCCTGGCCGCAGGGGAAGGACGACACCGACAACGTCGTGGTCCGCGAGTGGGCCGATCCGGCGCGCCCGCCGCTGCCGCTGGCCGATGGTCGCAAGGACCACGTGGCGCTGGGCACGAGCCTGGGCATTCTCGACTTCGACCGCGGCGTGAAGCTCGCCGGCTCGCGCAGCTACGTCGTCCGCGGCCAGGGCGCGCAGCTGTACTGGGCCGTGCTCCGCTACGCGCAGGACGTGCTCGTCGCGCGCGGCTATGAGCCGTTCGTCGTCCCCGTGCTGGTCACCGAGCAGTGTATGATCGGCACCGGCTATTTTCCCGCCGGCCGCGAGCAGGCGTACGTCACGCAGGACGGCTCGGTCCTCATCGGCACGAGCGAAGTCCCCCTCGCCAGCTACCACGGCGGGGAAATCCTCGACGAGAAAGACCTACCGAAGAAGTTCAGCGCCATGAGCAGTTGCTTCCGCCGGGAAGCCGGCGCCGCCGGCAAGGACACGGCCGGCCTGTACCGCGTGCACCAGTTCGACAAGGTCGAGCAGGTGATCATCCACAAGGCCGACGACGCCGAGCACATCGCCCTGCACGAAGAAATCATCAGAAACGCCGAAGACATCCTCCAGGCATTGAAGCTTCCGTACCGCGTCGTCCAGAACTGCACCGGCGACATGGGCCAGGGCAAGTGGCGGATGTACGACATCGAAACCTGGATGCCCAGCCGCAACGGCGGCAAGGGATCCTACGGCGAAACGCACAGCGGCAGCGCGCTGCGCGACTTCCAAGCCAGACGATTAAACCTCCGCTACCGCGCGAGCGGAAGTGCGGGCGCCGGCGCGGGCGGGAAGGGCGGCACGCAGTTTTGCTTCACGCTGAACAACACGGCCCTCGCCTGCCCGCGCGTGCTGATCGCGATCCTCGAGACGTACCAGAACCCTGACGGCAGCGTCACGATCCCCGACGTCCTCCGCCCGTTCATGGGCGGGCGGGAGCGGATCGACTAGGCGATCGACCGGTTGCCGTGGTAGGTTGCTCCGTCTGAAAACGTCATGACAGGCACGTTGATACAGGACGCCGCAGCCGGACAGGCCCACATCATCGGGCTGACGGTGGACCTCTACGATTATCTCATCGAACACAAGCTGCTCGACGAAGACCTCACGCTGGAGCTCCTCGACGGGCTGATCGTCAAGAAAATCCGCGGGGCGGCAGGGGGAGACCCACACGTGATCGGCGACCGGCATCGCGCGGCGGTGTTGTGGCTCGCCCCCATCGCACCGCAGTTCCTTCCTCACGACTGTTATCTACAGACGCAGCAGCCAATTCGCCTGCCGCCCTGGCACGAACCGGAGCCCGATGCCGCGGTGATTCGCGGCCAGCTTGATGCTTCGACTGCCAAGCCGCTTGCCGCGGACGTTCTGTCCGTTATCGAAGTCGCTGATCGTTCGCTCGCGCGCGACCTCGGCACGAAGCTCCGCGCGTACGCCCAAGCCGGAATTCCCCAGTACATAGTAGTGAACCTCGTCCACGACGTTGTGCTGGACCATGCGAATCCCGCCCGCGGCTCGTACCCGCCGCCGAACGTGCTGCGCCGCGGCGACGTGCTGCGCATCTCCGCCGGCGGGGGGCAATTCGTCAACGTCGCGGTTGATCGACTCCTCCCCTAGCCTTTGCGTCACGTCGCCGTCCCATCGTCAAACCCGGGCCGCACAAACGCTCGCGCGTTCGGAAACTCTCTGTCCGCCCAGCCGCGCAGGCGCAGCAGGCCGCACAAAATCGGACGGATGGTCTTCGCGTCGCGCGGGCGGTGGTCGGTCAACACGGCCCATGCGGTGACCGAGCGATCGATGCCGATGATCGCGACCTTTGCCGACCCATCCGCGTCGCTCGGCGTCGGCTCGTTGCCCTCCCAGGCGTCGTTGTTCCCGTCCTCCTCGTCCTCCTCGTCCACCCGACGGCCGAAGAATGCGCGGTTCAGCTTCACGCCAATGAACAGGCGGTACCAGAGGATCACTTCCGTTGCGTCGCGCTCCATCGGATCGAGCAGTGCGCGGCCATCGACGAGCTCACTCCGCCTTCGCTCGATCCAGCGGTGGGCGGCGTTGCCGTAGCGGGTCGCCTCAGTCACAAGCGGCTGCTCATCGTCGGGGGCGAAAAACGGTTCCATCCCACCCTCGTCCGCGAACGGATTCGCATCAGGTTTGGGCGCCAGTTGTGACTCGAGGTCGGCGAGGTCTTGCAGCGCATCATCGGCGGCCTTCTCCATGGCGTCCCAAAAGGCGGCATTGTCGGCATCACGCCGAACCTCGCGACGCAGCATGGCCTGCTCCATGGCAAACGTCCGGCACCGCGCGGTGAACGGACAGCGTTCGCACCACCGGTCGCAGTAGTTGTAGATTCCGGGGATGAACCTCTCATCGGGTCGTTGTCGTCTCGACACCTTCGCCTCCATCGAAATACGCGAACGGGGACGGCCATCATCTATGACGGCCGTCCCCGTTTTTCGTTCATGCGAACTGCGTGAGCGGGTCGCGTTACTGCGAGCCGGCGCCGGTCGTTCCGCCCCCCGTGGTCGTGCCCGACCCGGTTTGGCGTCCGTCCGTGCCGCTGCTGCTCGTGCCGCCGGAGCTGTCCGCGCCGCCGGCGGTTCCTTCGCCGTCGCTGCGCTGCTGCTGCTGCTCGCCTTCGCTACGGCTGCCCGCGGGTTTCGCCTCGCCGTGCCCGGCGTGGTCCTTGTCGCCCATCATCGCCATCAGGTGCTGCTTGTGCTTTTTCAGCGTCGGCAGCGTCTGGGCGGCCCAGGCCTTCAGCTCGGGATCCTTGGCGTGCTTGGCTTTTTCCTCGAGCGCCGCGACGTGCTTCGCGTGCCCGACCTTCATGCAGGACTTGTACGCCTGGTCGAACTCCGCGCCCGAGAGCGACTGGAAGATCTGCAGCTCTTCCTGCTTCATCTCCGGCAGTTGCTGCGGGAGCTGAACGCCCTTGCTCTGCGCGATCTGCTTCAGGTCCTCGCCTGCCTTGGTGTGGTCCTGCACCATCTTCTGCGCGAACTGCTTGACCTTCTCATCCTGCGCCTTCTGCTGCGCCAGCTGGCTGAGCTGGATCTCGAACATGTTGCCGGCGGCGGCCGACTTCATGAAGTGCTTGTCCATGTCCATCGCCTTATCGCCGGGTTGGCTCTGCCCCGCCTGCTGCGCCTGCCCGGCCTGCTGGGCCTCGCCCGCCGGCTGGGCTTGCGCCGCGGGATCCTGCTGCGCGTGTACCGCGCCGGCCATCATGAGACAGGTGGCCATCGCCGCCGCGTACCGTGTGAATCGAACCATAAGACACCTGGCCTTGCCGCGCGTGCGGCACATCGGCCGTCGCACGAAACGTTGTTCCACCGAGCGCCCGTCTCGTCAGACATGACGAGAACCATCAGGCCACTCTTGTTCGTGCGACCTTACGTCCGATCCGCGCAGGTGGGAGCGTCAAAAAAACCGCAATTTTCCGGCGAAATTCAAAAGGAGAGCGGGCTCAGCGGGCAGAAGATGCGGGCTCATCAGAGCGGGCCACGATTGTCACGCGAGCGTATTTGCTATACACAAGGCGCCTCAATTTTTCACGAAAGGAAAAACCACATGGCAGAAGAAATCGGCATGGGCAACGGCGGGGCGGAGAACCCGCAGGGCGTTCAGGTTTTGCTTGATGAGCGCGAGCTCCGCACGCTCTACACGAACGCCTACCGCATCCACACGTCGGCCGAGGAGGTCATCATCGACCTTGGCTTCAACATGCCCAACCCCAATCCGCAGGGCGGGCAGGCGCAGCTGCTGTTCAAGGTCACCGACCGCGCCGTCATGAGCTACACGAACGCCAAGCGGCTGGCGATGTCACTCAGCCAGCTCGTGAAGCGCTACGAGCAACAGTTCGGCGAAATCCCGATGCAGCCGGGCGGGCAGAAAAAGTAAGGGGAGGGAGACGAGGTGGTGGAGTGGTGGAGTGGTGAGGTGGTGGAGTGATGGGGTGGGGAAAATCAGCCTGCCGCTTTTACTCCACCACCCAACCACTCCACTACCCCACCACTTGTTTCGTCGAATACTCCACCACTCCCTTCGCACTCGAATAGATCCACGACCGGTCCGCCCTGCGCCCGCCGCCACCAATCGCGGCGGAGCGCGGCGTGAACGGGCGACAGGTTGCTGATCACGACCGCATCGAAGGGGGCGCGGCGCGCTTCTTCATTGGTCATGATCGGCACGCCGCGATATTTCCAGCCGCGTCCGCCCAGGGTGTCATCCGCAACGGCGGTGACCTTTATGCCGCACGACTGAGCGGCGAGCCAGTAGACGAGCACGTTCTTTCCCAAGTCGGCGAGCAGGATCGTCTTCAGGCCCAACTCATCGCGAGCCGCGCCAAGCCCCTGCGCGATCGCGTCGATGCGGGCGAACTTCTCGAACGCTGTGGCGCCCAGAGGACGACGGTCGATGCCGCGCACGGCGCGGATTGCCGCTTCCGTCACACCCTGCCAGTGAGCCGCTCGATGGTCGCGCGCCGCGGCCAGCATGGCGTAGCGGTTCGTCCAGTCGAGGGCGAAGGGCATCACCCAGCGATCCGGAAAATAGCGACCGATCAGCGTGAGGTTGTTCCGCACGTCCAGCCGCGTCGTGCGCGTCGATTTGCGGGCGGTGGGGGTCTTGAGGTGCAGAACGTGCAGGTCGTCGAACCGATGCACCTTCCACCCGCCGGCGAGGAGCCGTAGCGACAGGTCGTACTCCTCGGCCTGCATGAAAAAGTCTTCCGGCAGCCCACCCACCTGCGCCAGCGCCCGCCGGCGGAAGCCGGTGCCGCACCCGATGAACACGTTCGGATACGCGCTGCACTCGCGCGACCCATCCGGCAATTGCACGTCGAACACGGCCGCGCCGAGCGACGGATCACTCTCGAAATATCGGATCATCCGCGCGATCGACCCGGGCAGCGGGTACGAATCGTCGTCGAGGAACACGACGTACCGCCCGCGCGCGATCGGCAGCCCCGCGTTCTTCGCACACGCGCCGCGGTTGACCGATTCGCGGATCAGGATCACATCCGGGAACGCCGTGGCGACGGCGCGGGCGGTGCCGTCGGTGCTGGCGTTGTCGACGACGATCGTCTCGAACGACTCCGCCGGCAGCCCGCAGCGGCCCAGCTGCCCCAGCGTGCCGAGCAGCACGTCCCGCCGGTTGTACGCGGCGATAAGGAAGGTGATGTCGACGCTCATTCGTTACCGTGTCTGAAGAGCGGGTCGATTCTTCTATGCCGCTGCGCTCATTGGCGCGCGCAGGCCGCGGAGGGTGCAGGGGCGCATCGGATCAAAGTCGTTCCGCTCCACGTTCTTCGGGGGCAGATCCCACTTGGCGAACAGCGCGTCGTTGTCGCGTCGCCCGCGGTCGGAGTCGGTTGCTCGCCGCTCGTCGGTGTGCTCGTCGTGGTCGATAAACGCGTTGGGCGCGGGTTCGATCGTTAGCCCTGCGTGCCAGACCTTCAGGGAGAAATCCGGGTCGGCGCCGTTGAGGTAGAACCGTTCATCGAAGTAATCCAGCCGCTCCCACGTTTCCCGCCGCGCCAGGCCGAAGTTCGCGTACAGCGTTCCGCGGACGTGCATCAGCTTGTACGTCCGCCCGCGGCGCTTGATTTCGTACGCGACGTTTTTGGCGGCGTCACAGTGGTGAAACATCGCGAGCATGCCCACGCACTCGCTCGAACCGTCCATCTGCGCGACGGCCGCGTCGAGCGAGCCCGCCAGCGGACGGGCGTCGTCGTTGATCCATGTGATGTTCCGTCCGCGCGCGGCGCGAAGCCCCTTGTTGGCAGCGCGGACGAACCCCTCCCTGCGCTCCTCGCGGATGATCCGCAGCGTGTCGCGCATCGACCGCTTGGCGTCGAGCAGCACGTCCTGCGTCCGGTCATCGCTTGCGCCGTCGACGACGATCACCTCATAGTCGCAGCCAACGCCCGCCCATAGGCTCACGAGCAGCTTTTCCAGATGGTTCGCGCGGTTGCAGGTGGGGATGATGATGGAGAGATCGATCATGTGAGTCCTTCGCGATTTTGAGGCTCAGACGGCAAGGCGAAGCCGCGACGGTCGCGTGAGGTGCAGCAGCGCCTCGACCACGTCGCCGGGCGGGATCCCGGTCAGGCATTCCGGTTCGGAAAGGTGGCACCGAGCGAGACATCCTTCGCACGGCATGCGCCGGCTCAGCACGATCGCGGACGTCGCCCCGGGCCAGGGGAAGAACCGCCCGGGGTGGCCGCCGCCGCTGAGGACAACCGCCGGCACCCGCTGGGCCAGCGCCAGATGGGCCGGCCCGGTGTCGACGCTGATGACGGCGTCCAATTGCCGCAGCAGCGCGGACAGCGTCAGAACGTCGATTGCGCTCCCGATCGTCAGGGCGGGGACGTCGGGCAACAGCGAAACGATTTCGGCGATGTTGCCCCTTTCGGCCTCGCTGCCAAGGAAAACGGGCAGGATTCGATGCCCTTGCCACAGTTCCCGGAGCACGGCGGCCCAACTGGCGACCGGGTACGCGTTGGCGGTGACGGTTCCGGCCGGGATCACGCCGATGAGCATCGACGCGCCATGCTGCTGGGCTGCGGCGCGCCACACTTGCGCCCGCGCGTGCACGATGTGCGACGACTCATCGGCCGGATAAATCCGCGGCCGCTCGCGCGACACGTCGGCGCCCCACGCGGCGGCGAAATGTGCGTTGCGGAGCAACTCGTGACCGCCGCCAGGACGGCGCGTCAGCACGCGCGTGGCCGCGGCGCGGGCGCGCTTCGCCTGCCAATCGAACTGGTTTTCCAGATCCCCATCCACCGCCAGTTTCTCCGTCGCCCGCGCCGCGGCGAGCAGCCAGTTGCCCAGCGGCTCGGGGCTTTCAACCGCGTACACCGCCAGGTCGAACTGCCACCGCCCAATCGCGTAGCCCAGCGCGAATCGCCAGCGGGGCGACGTGAACAGGAGCAGGTTCCCCGCTTTACATCCGCGCGGGATGGGCAGGAGGCGGCGGACGTACGGGGCAGCGCGGAACAGCTCGCAAGCGGCAGCGGGCGCCCAGAGGTGCAGGGCGTGCCGCGGGTAGCGTGACGCAAGGCTGCGCAGCGCCGGCTCGAAGAGCACGGCGTCCCCCAGGCCGTCGGTCCGGATGACGAGGATGCGCCCGGCGCTGCCGGCGGCGGCGCGTGCTTCCAGGGCGGCGCCCGCGCGGCCGAGCAGGCGCCCCAGCACAAACGCCGCGGCGCCGGTCCACCGCACGGGGGCGAACCACCATGCGCCGAATCGAGCGGGCCACTTGTAATTCGGGAGCATGCTTATCGTGCTATCGACCACGGGCGCAACAGCCCGTGAATGTTTATCGGACGGTCTGATCGCGGCCAGTGAGTTGGGCGCGAAGGAGCTCGTTATCCCGGACCGTCCGTGGCTCGAACCGCGGGCGGAGGCACGACGCGAGGCGCACTAAGGAGTTCGTGGCGTCCCCCCGCGCCCGCGCGACCAGCCACGCCAAGATCCGGCGGCGGAACCCGCCTACGGCGCGGCGGCGGCTGATGAACAACGTGTACGCCGAGCCGCACAGCACATCGTACCCGAACCGCTCGCCGATGTACCGCATGGTGGCCGCGGAATAGAACGCGACGTGCTGCCCCGTGTCCGGGCCGTAGTACCACCACCCGGGTCGATGACCGTGGTGGAGCATCGTGCTTATCAGTACGGCGTCGTGCCCGGGCGAGAGCAGGATGTTCAGCTCATGGCCGGCGTCGGCAAAGTGCTCGAACACCTCGAACGACGTCACGAGGTCGAATCGCTCGGTGGGGTCGCAGGCGAACCCGCGGGCGAAGAGGTTATGGGCGTAGCGGTCATGCCAATGGAAGTCAAACCCTTGGTCGCGCATCATCCGGGCGAAGACTCCGTGACCGCCGCCATAATCGAGGCACCGCGAGGCCGGCGTCACGCCCAGCGCCCACGCGAGGGCAACCGTGCAATCCGCCGTCAGCGCGTTCCGCTGGATTGCACCCGTGTCCAGCACCGAGATCGCCGACGCGTACGCCTCGTTCAGCCAGTACGGGTGCTCCGATTGGATCAGGTCGCACCGCGGGCAGCGGAAGTACTCGACGTCGTACTTCCCGAGCACCCGCTGCCGGAATAGCGGCAAGGCGCCGGCGCCGCAGAGGCGGCACGGCGCGGGGATGGGGTCGGCGGTGGCGGGGGCGGGCGAATCGTTCATGTGGCGTCGTCGGCGGCGCGGCCGGCGGTGGGGGTGAACCGGGCCAGGC
>JBBSLV010000072.1:0-12124 GCA_038233535.1 Tepidisphaerales bacterium
CGCGCCTGATCGCACGCGACGTACTCATTCAGCGACGTTCCCATTCCACCTTTACCCCCGCGGGCCCGGTCAATCGACCGGGCCCGCGTATGTATCCGGTTTGTCTGCGTCGCGTCACGTCTCTAGACTCCCCGCGATGGTGCGCGCCGATAAACCCTATTTTCAGTACGAGCCGCGCGGCCGCGCGCCCGGCGCTTTCGATGGATTCCGTGAAGCGCCGATCACCACGTTCCTCATCGTCAGCAACGTCGCCGTCTACGTCATCGACTGGCTGCTCATGCAGATGGGCGTTTTCGTGATCGTCGGCTTCCCCGGCGGGGGGAAAATGGCGTTCTCACTGCTCGACTTCCACGGGCACTTCTCCGCCAGCACCGCACTCTACGGGCTGCAACTGTGGCGGCTGGTCACGTTCCAGTTCCTGCATGCGAACCTGCTGCACCTGATCATGAACATGGTGGGGCTGTACATCTTCGGCCCCATGGTCGAGCGACACCTGGGCTCGGCGCGGTTCGTCCGCTTCTACCTGATCTGCGGGGTGGGCGGGGCGGTGGCGTACCTGGGGCTGTACATGAAGGGCATTTTGATCGGCTCCCCGTGGCAACCGCTCGTCGGCGCGTCGGCGGGCATCTTCGGCATCCTCATCGCCGCGTCGCAGATGGCGCCCAACGCGATGGTCATGATGCTCTTCCCGCCCATCCCCATGCGGCTGCGCACGCTGGCGCGCGTGTTCATCCTCATCGCCATCTGGAGCGTCTTCACGCGCGGCAGCAACGCCGGCGGGGAAGCGGCCCATCTGGGCGGCGCGATCATCGGCTTTCTGCTCATGCAGGGAGAGCGACTGATGGGCGACGGGACGGTGGCGCGATCGCGCCCGCGGGGGTATTGGGATGAGGGGTAGTGAGAGTAAGGAATGAAGAATCCCCGGGACTCCGCTGCGCTACGCCACGGGGCGTAGCGCAGCGCAGTCCCGGGGATTCTCTTCGGCTTCGTCGTGCGAATCAAAGCACCAGCACGTCCGCCCGCTGCAATTCCTGCTCCGCGTAACGTCCCGTTACCTGCGGCCAATCGTTCGATGGGCCGGTTAGCACTTCGATCCCGTCGCGCCTGCACAGGATCGTGTCCTCCTGCTTGGCGCCGACGATCGACGGGTTCCACGCGAATGCTTGATTTTCCAGCACCTTCACCATGCTGAGCGGCGTCGCGAACGCTTCGCGCCCGGCATACCCCGTTGAGCCGCCCTGGTGGTGCGATCTCCACTGCCCGTCGTGCCCGCGCTGGGCGTATGCCTTTTGCAGGTCGGAGAAGATGTCGCCCAGCGTCCACCCCGGCCGCGTCGCGAAGTTGACGGCCGTGTCGATGTCGCAGATCGCCTGCTGCTTCGCCTTGCGCTCGGCCGACATGGGCCCAAAGTGGACGAACCGCGTCACGCACGGAATAAGCCCGCCGAACTCGGCGCACGTCACGAGCATGGCCGTCCGCTGGATCGGCGTATTCTTCGGCAACGGGTGACGGAATGACTCGATGTTGTCGTCCGTTGCCACGAGCGTCACCACGGGATTCAGCCGCTTCGCGTGAACGTGGTGATCGAGAATGCCGGCGATCTCGTGCCCGGTCATGCCCGGTTTGACTTCCCGACACGCGGCCTCGATCGCATCGGACGCGCGGCGTGACCCGTCGCGGTAGCGTTCGATCTCCGCCGACAGCAGCGACCACCGCAATTCCGCGAAATCCCCCGGTACGGGAGCCAGTGGCAGCCCGAACGTCTCCGAATCCGTCGCGATGTTCCTGCCGGCGACGACGTCGCGCACAGTGTCGCTCGCGGCGCGAGCGTCGTACCACGGGAAGTCGATCGTCTCGATGCCCGTGCCGGACAGTTCTTCCTGCCGCATGCGCGGCGCCTCGATCTGGTTTGCGAGGCACACGCGCTTCCCGTCGCGCGTCGCGAGGATGCTCGCGACCCCGACCGGCGAATTATTGGCGATGTGGTTGTCTCGCCCGCCCGTCACCCACGCGAAATTGTTGCGATGCGTGAGGAGTACGCCGTCGAGGTCGTGTCGGGTAAGGAATGCGGTCAGCCGTTGCTGCTTCGTCTGCCATTCGTTGCCGGGCATGTGATTGGTTCTCCGTGGAAAGCGGGTCAGTGTAGAACATTGCGCAGCTCTGTCATCCTCATCAGCCACGCGGGTTCGTCATCGTCGTGACAACGGTTGCCGCGCGGGTTAGATTGGCCGCGTCGAGTGTTTACCGCAGGAGCGCGTGCATGGGATCGCGAGCGTGGGCAGCCGTCGGGCCGGCCGTGTGGTGTCTGGCGGGTTGGGTTGCGCCCGCTGGGGCGCAGAACCTCGCGGGGGGCGATCCGTTCCGGCTGGTCATGCAGTCCGAATACGACAGCGTCTACGCCCCGCCGGACCCGATTTCCGCCAACACCGGCGTCAATGAGGGCGGCGTGCATTTCGGCCTGGACGTCTCGTACCTCAGCGATTACGTCTACCGCGGGATCAACGAGAGCAACCGCATCGCCGCCGCCCGCGCCATCGGCGACAACGTCCCCCGGCCCGACTTCCGCGAGACCGCCGCCAACATCCAGGTCGATGCGGAGCTGAAATTCGACCTCGGCAAGGCGCCGCACCCATTCATCGGCGTGTTCGTCAACACGTTCGACGCCGACCCCGAAAGCCGCTTCCAGGAAATCCGCCCGTTCTTCGGCGTCGAGCTGACGCTCCGCCCGATTATCTTCACGGCCGGTCACAACAGCTACATCTTCCCCGATCGCGATCAGTTGAACACGACGGAAGTGTTCGGGAAGATCGCCTTGGATGATTCGTACTTCCTTCGCACGGACGAGCCGATTTTCTCGCCATATGTGTACGTCGCCTACGACTACGATTTATATGACGCGGCATACGTCGAGATGGGCGTGGAGCACGATTTCATCCTCGAGGGCACCGGCATCGTGCTGACGGCGCGGGCGTCGGTCGCGTACGTCAACGGCCACGAGCTGTACGTCGAAGCCGACGCCGAAGACGACGCCGGCTTTCAGCATTATCAGCTCGGCTTGATCGGCTCGTACCGCCTCAACCCGCTCCTGAACATCCCGCAGCGCTACGGCGATTGGACGCTCAAGGGCTATTTGTTCTACACGGATGGAATCCAGAACGATCTGCGCGCCGACACGGATCTCTGGGGCGGGGCGGGGATTGGGTTCAGCTATTGAGGTTCAGCTGAGGTTCAGCTACTGAGGCGGGGAAGCCCGAATGTCGAAACCAGAATGACGAAAAAATGACGAAGCCCCAATGACGAAGGGAAGGCCCTCCGCGTTCGGGCTTGGTCATTCGTCATTTTTTCGTCATTCTGGTTTCGCCATTGGGACTTATTTCCCCGCCAGTTCCTGCATCACCCGCGCCCGTTGCAGCCTTCGCTGGCGGTCGTCGTGGCTCTTTTCGTCCGTCACGCGCTGGGCGGTCGCTTCGGCGAACTCGGCGCGGGCGGTTTCGGCGTCGATGGCGCTGGGTTCGATCGCTTCATTGGTCACGATCGTCAGCCGGTTGTCCTTCATCTGCGCGATGCCGCCTTCGATGAACAGCGTGCGGTGTTGTCCGTTGGCCAGGTCGAGTTCGAGTGGGCCGATCCCGATCTTCACCAGCAGCGGCGCGCGGCCGGTGAGGATGCCGACCTGGCCGTCGTGGGCGGGGATGATCGCCTGCGTGATGCGCTCGTCGAACGCCTGCTGCTCGGGGGTGACGATCACACACTGAAAGGCCATGGGTCGCGCTCCTGTGCTCGGTTCGTACGTCGGCCGGGGAGTGTAGAAGATGGTCGATTGGTCGTCAATTCGGGGTTCGCACCGGCGGTTGCACGTTGCCTCGCGGCGCGGGCGGGGTATGATGGGAGGTCGTAAGAGGCTTCCCGACCACCGCGCCGACCGCGCGGTGGTTCGTTTTTCATGCGGTTCGTTTTTCATCAGCCGTCAGTTTTCGCGCACGACGCGCAGGAGTCGAATTATCATGCAAATCGTCAGCGCGCAGGAAAAGGCCGCCCTCGAGGCGAAGCGCGAGGATCTGTACAAGCAGAAAATCGACGTGCAGGAGCGCATCCGCCGCGCCGCGTCGCTCGGCGACCTGTCGGAGAACGCCGAGTACCACTTCGCCAAGGAAGAGAACCGCGCCATCGAGCGCGAGCTGGCTGGGCTGGAGCTGAAGATGCGCCATCTGGCCGTCGTCTCGACGGAGAACGTGCCCGAAGACCTGGTTTACCTCGGGCACACGGTGAAGCTGCTCGACCTGGACGATGACAGCGAACAGCTCGTCCGGCTGGTCGGGGAGGCCCAGCCCCCCTCGGGCAGCGACGAGGTGATGCCCGTCTCCGTCAACAGCCCGATGGGCGAGGCGCTGATGAAGGCCCGCGTCGGGGAGACGGTCAAGGTCAAGGCGCCGCGGGGAACGATGGAGTTCAGGATCCTTGAGATCGTCCAGTAGCGCCATGCGTGACCGCGCTCACCAACAAGCCCACTGCTGAGCAGTGGGCTTTTCAGTGGGCTTGTTCGACCGGTCCCACCGAATGTTGACAGCTTTCGATATCCAACTACCATCCCAACGTCGATCCATCCGTCAAAAAACCAATCCATTGCGAGTGACACGATTATGAACGAGATGAGCGTCGCCTCCATTAATGAGCGGGCCGCCGAGGAATACTTCAAGCGCGGGCAGGATGCGCTGGCCCAGGGGCAACAGGAGAAAGCCGCCGACTTCTTCGAGCGGACCCTCAACGAGAACCCCGACCACGAGACCGCCTGCTTCAGCCTCGCCCTGCTCTACGACCGCCGCGCCGAAGATGCCAAGGCCATCGAGCTGTACGAGCGAATCTGCACCAGCCCGCCGGTGCACCTCAACGCGCTGATTAACCTCGCGCTGCTGTACGAGGACAACAACCACTACGACGAGGCCCACCGCTGCCTTAATGCGGTCCTCAAGACCGACCCGAACCACGAGCGCGCCCGGCTGTTCATGAAGGACGTCGAGAGCGCCCGCTCGATGTACTACGATGATGAAGACCGCCGCGGCGACGGCCGCAAGAGCGTCGTGCTCGATATTCCGATCACCGATTTCGAGCTTTCCGTCCGCAGCCGAAACTGCCTGAAGAAGATGAACCTCAAGTCGCTGGGCGACCTGCTGCGCACGAGCGAGCAGGAGTTGCTCAGCTACAAGAACTTCGGGGAGACGAGCCTCAACGAGATCAAGGCCCTGCTGGCCCAGAAGGGGCTGCGTCTTGGTCAGGCCGCCGAAGAGGGCAAGAGCGGAATCCCCGGCATCCCCATGGCGACGCGGCATGCGCCCGAAGCCGAGAGCAACCTCGCGCCGGAGCTGATGGGCAAGTCGGTCGCGGACCTGGAGCTGTCCGTCCGCAGCCGCAAGGCGCTTCAGCGGCTGAACATCAACAGCCTGGCCGAACTCGCCAGCCGTACGGAGGATGAACTCCTGGGCTGCAAAAACTTCGGACAGACGAGCCTCAACGAGATCAAGCAGCAACTGACCAGCTTCGGAATGGGATTGCGCAAGCTGGAAGAATAGCAGGTAGCGAGCAGTAGGCAGCGGGCAGCGGGCAGCGGGCAGAGAACAGATGGTTGGCCGATCGCTTTACTTCCCTGCCCGCTGCCTGCTGCCTATTGATTTACACGCGAATGGGCACCACGGCAGCGCATCTTCGATTCCTCATCGCATCGCTGCTCTGCCTCGCCGTCGGTTGCAGCCGCCAGGCTGCGCCCACGCCCGCGCCCCAATCGGCGCAGATGCCGGTGGTTCGCGTCAAGCTGCTCCCCGATCAGAAGCAGGTGATCCTCACCGCGCAGCAGCCCCCGCTCGTGCGCGTCGCGTCTGAGCGATCTCCCATGCGCTTGAACGTCGCCCCCGGCACGCCGCTCACGCTTGCGCGCACCGCTTCCGGGTGGTCGCTGGGTAACGTGAACATCGGCGCCGGCGAGCTGACGATCATCCCCGCCGCCGACGGATCGGTCGCCATCAACGGAAAATCGTATCGCGGCGAGTATCGATTCGTCCCGACCGGCGCCGGTGAGTTCGACGTCGTCAACCATGTCCACATCGACGGCTACCTCAAGAGCGTTGTCCCGCGCGAAATGTTCCCAAACTGGGATCAAGAGGCGTACAAGGCGCAGGCGATCGTCGCCCGCACGTACGCGCTCTACACCGCCAACAGCTCCGGGGGCAAGACGTGGGATCTCTTCCCCGACACCCGCAGCCAGGTCTACGGCGGCGTCGCGTCCGAATCCGCCAAGGCCGTCCAGGCCGTTGACGAAACTGCCGGCGTGGTCGTCGCGCACGGCCGAGCGGGCAACGAGAAAATCTTCAAGGCGTACTTCAGCGCTTGCTGCGGCGGGGTCACGCAATCGGCGTGGGACGCCTTCGGCGACGCCTACACGATCCCCCTCAGCGAGCGCAATGTCGGCCCCGTGTGCAACGTCGCGCCGCGCTTCAACTGGGGCCCGATCGTCGTCAGGAAAGACGAGCTGACCCGCCGCTTCCGCGCCTGGGGCGCGTCCAGGGATCGACCGGAAAGGAACATGCACCCCGTGCAGACGCTCCGCGTCGCCGCAAGCAACCGCCACGGCCGGCCGGTGCGGTTCGAGGTGATCGACGTGAAGGGCACGCGCTACTCCTGGCGAAGCGAAGAGCTGCGCTGGGCGGTCAACGCCGAAGCGCCCAAGGGCACGACGCTCAACAGCAGTTTCTGCAAGATCGTCGACGAAGGCGACGCCATCCGCTTCCTCGACGGCCACGGCCACGGGCACGGCGTGGGCATGTGCCAGTGGTGCGCCCAAACCCGTGCCCTCGCCGGCTGGCCTCACGAAACGATCGTCCTCTGGTCCTTCCCCGCGAGCACGCTCGTGCGCGCGTATTAAAGTGGCATGGGCGTCTCGCGCGTCTCGCCCATGGCGTGCGTACCCGCACGCTCGCAGCGCAGCTGAGACAAGCAATCGCGGGCGATCCTTGCCGCGGACTCGCGCTGCTTCACCTGACGCCGTTCACCGGCCGGACGTCAACCAGCGCGCATCGTCGGCTGCGGAAGGTCTTCGGTGGCGGCGATGTGAAGGAACGAAACGAGCGACTCACGAATCGGAATCTTGTCGGGCGACGGACGCTGGTCCTTGTCATAGATGGCGACGGTAACGCCCGACTTGGACACGAAGAGCATCTCCGGGTGAAGCACGTCATACCTCGTTCCACTGCTGAGGATCAGTCGGAACGGCACGAACGGTCGGCGGCGAAGGCGGGCGAAGACGGCATCGGCGGTCATGACGCAATTATAGCACCACGCCCGCCGGGTTACACACGTAGTTGGCATTGTTCGAGTGAAATCGGGCTGTCGCCCGATGTGCCTGAGTACCTCCACATAAGGGCAGGATGGCGCCAGGTGCACAGGCCACGACTTGAACCCCGACCCGCGCCCCCTGACGATGCGGCGGTGGGTTACGAGGACGAATTGCGCCTGGCGTACGCGGTTGCGCTCAACGCGGTCGCGCTGGCGGCGGCGCATCGGTTTGCGCGGCGGCGCATGGGCGGGGACGTCATCCGCCGGTGGATCGACGCGGGACTGATCTACTATCTGCTGCAATACATCGTCATCGGCGCGCTGGGGATGATGGGGCTGCTCTCGCCGTGGACGATCGGGCCGCTGGCGCTGATGCTTTGCGCGCTGCTGTGGGCGGGATCGGGGTGGCGGCGGGAGGAGCGCAATGGGCGGAACGTCGCGCCGCTGCCGGCGGAGGTATCGCGCATTAACCGCGCGGCCGTGATCGGTTGCTTCACGTTCATCGCGACGTACGCGCTGGCGTACATCCACCACCAGCGGCACCTCCCCCCGACGGCGGACGACGCCCTCACGTATCACCTGCCCGCAGCCGTGCAGTGGTTGCAGACGGGCGGCATCGGGTTGTTTCCCACGTGGTTTTTCAATCCGGCCAACGCTTACTCGCCGCTGGGGGGGTCGGTGTTCATGGCGTGGCTGATCGCGCCGATGGGCGACGATTCGCTCGTGCGCTTCGTGCAGCTTGGCCCGCTGCTGCTGATGTTCCTGGTGATCCTCGAGATCAGTCGGTTGCTCGGCGCGCGCATGGCGACGGCGGCGCTGGTGGCGACGGCGGCGCTGATGATGCGCTCGTTCGTCAACCAGGTGATCGTGCCCAAGGACGATTTGTTCCTCACCGTGTTCTGTCTGATCGGGGTGATGTCGCTGGCCGGGGGCCGGGCGGAGGAGAAGTGGTCCCCGTGGCGCGCGGGAAGCGCGATCGGGCTGCTGCTGTCAATGAAGTACACAGCCATGTTCAGTCTGCCGATCCTCCTGCTGATGGCGGATGTCCCGCTGCGCCACGCTCGCTGGCGGCGCCGATGGGGGTGGATGATTGCGGGGTCGATCGTGCTGGCGCTGGCGGGGCCGTGGTACGTGCGGAACGCGCTGCTGACGGGGAATCCGCTCTTTCCGATCGATCTGAACATCGCGGGCGTGCATTTGCTCACGGGATTGTTCGCCACCGGTCGCAGCGCGAACCTGGGCGTCGCGACGTTGATGGGTGGCACGAGCTTTTACGGCCCGCCGCGGATCGTGATGGTCGCCCTCGTGATCGCATGGCTCGCGGCGGCGGTCGTGAGCGCGCGACCGGTGCTACGCGATCCGCTCGCCCGCGCGTGCGTCGTCGGCCCCGTGCTCAGCATCGCGCTGTTCACGCTGGCTGCGCCTTATACGGAAGTGCGGTTCGTCTACCCCGCCATTGCGATGCTCTTCGGCTGCGCCGCCATCGCATTTGCGAAGCTTCCGCGAGCCGGGGACTACATCGCGGGGGGCGCACTGTTCGCTCTCGTGGCCGGCACGACGTTGGCTGGGCCGGCTCCGAACCCCAAGCCGCTTTTTGCAGTGATTGCGCTGGCCGTGACGATCCTGGTCACGATCGGATCCGCGCTGCCACTGCACCCGGCGGGCAACCGATGGTTGTGGCGCGCCACCGTCGCGATGGGGGCGGCCTTCCTGGCCGGCTACGCGTTCGTCTTCTGGACCGCGTACCTGCGGCAGTACGCCGCCGATCGTTCGGAGACCTGGTCCACGATCTACGGCGACGCCGCGCGGGGTTGGGCGGTCGTCGAGCGCGACGTGCCGCCGGGGTCGGTGATCGCGTACGCAAACACCCACTTCGTCTACCCGCTGCAGGGGTTTCGCCACCGCAACCGCGTCGTGTACGCGCCCGTCCGGCCGGGCTTGAGTGCGCTGCATCAACTCCCGCCCGCGCCGCAGCCGCTGGCGGGGGAGCAGATTCCGGCCTACTTCGCCGAGCAGACCCGGCAGGGAGCTGATGCGCGGACATGGCGGGCGAACCTCGTCGCGTCCGGCGCGGATTATCTCTTCGTCGGCAAATCCGGCGCAACCCCACCGCCCGAACTCGCGTTCATCGCCGAGCGGCCGGAACCGTTCGAGCTGCTCCATGACAATCCCGCCGCCGCGGTCTACCGCATCCGCGACGCGGGCGCGTTAGATGATTAACATCCCTCCGGTGGTTTTTCATGCTTGATCCTTCTGCCTTGCTGCTTACTTCCTATAGTGGTCCGCCCGGACCATGAGCTCACCACCGCTTTCCTACACGCTGCTCCGACAGGACACTTCGACCCGCGCCCGGCTCGGGCGCGTCGACACGCGCCACGGGCCGTTCGACACCCCCGCGTTCATGCCCGTCGGGACGCAGGGGACGATCAAGGGATTGTTGCCCGACCACATCGTCGCGACGGGATCGCAATGCATCCTCGCCAACACCTACCACCTAATGCTTCGTCCCGGTGAAAAGGTTGTCGCGGATCTCGGCGATCTCCACCCGTTCATGGGTTGGCCGGGGCCGATCCTCACCGACTCCGGCGGGTTTCAGGTGTTCTCGCTGGCGGACATCAACCGCATCACCGACGACGGCGTGACGTTCAAGAGCCACGTCGACGGGTCGATCGTGCAACTCACGCCCGGCCGGAGCATGGAGATTCAGAACGACCTCGGGGCCGACATCATCATGGCGTTCGACGAGTGTCCCGACCCGAACAAGCCGCGCGAGTACCAAGTGCAGGCCGTCGAGCGGACGCTGCGGTGGGCACGGCGGTGCAAGGAAGCGCACGCGCGGCCGAATGACCAATCGCTGTTCGGCATCGTGCAGGGGGGGACGGATGAATCGCTCCGCCAGCGATGCGCCCGCGAGCTGATCGCGATGGACTTCCCGGGGTATGCGATCGGGGGGCTGGCGGTGGGCGAGGGGTTTGACGCGATGGTGCGCGTGCTGGATTACACGACGGTGCTGCTCCCGTCTGATAAGCCGCGATATTTGATGGGCGTGGGCTTCCCGCGCGACATCGTGACGGCCGTCGCGGCGGGGGTGGACATGTTCGATTGCGTCCTCCCGACCCGAAACGGACGCAACGCCTACGCGTTCACGACCACCGGCGCCATCCGGCTGAAGAACAGCAAGTTCGCCCGCGACAGAGGCCCGATCGAGCCCGGGTGCGACTGCTACGCCTGCACCACCTTCACCCGCGGGGCGATCCGGCACTTTTTTTTCGCCGGCGAGATGCTTGGACCGATCCTCGTCTCCGTGCATAATGTTCGATTCTACCAACGGTTCATGTCCGACCTCCGCCGGGCAATCGGAGAAGGCCGGTTCGATCAGTTTCGTCAAATCGACCCGCGGTGTGCGTTGGCCGGTGGAGTTGCGGTGACCGACAGTTAGACCGCGTTGACGTACAACGTGTTCGTTATTCGCGTGCCTGTCATCTGTGAGGAGATCGCTTGAATCTGCTTCTGATCCTGGCTCAAACCACTGTAGAGAGTGGGGGCGCGGTCGCGCCGACAGCCCCCGCTACGGGCGGCTCGCCGGCGCCTGGCTGGTTCCAACTGTTGCAGGGGCCGCTGTTCCCGCTGATGGTGGGCGTGCTGATTTTGTACCTGTTCGTCTTCCGCTCCAAGCGGAAGACGGACAAGAAGCGCACCGACATGCTCGGCAACCTCAAGCGCGGGGACCGTGTCCAGACGATCGGCGGAATCATGGGCACCGTGGTCGAAGCGCGCGACACCGACGTACTGCTTAAAGTGGACGAAAGCTCGAACACGAAAATCCGCTTCTCCCGCAACGCCATCCATCGCGTCGTGGAAGAGGAAAAGTCTGCCGAAACGAAATAGCTGTAGGAGGGTTCAGGGTTCGGGGTTCAGGGTTCAGGGAAGAGGAATACGACGGCGCATCCGTCTCTGTTCCTGACCCCTGAACCCTGAACCCTGAACCCTAACCACTGTGAATTATGCCAACCAACTACTCAGGTCGCGTCATCACGATCGTCGTGGTGCTCCTCGCCGCGCTGTGGGCGATTTTTCCGTCGTTTGACCCCAGTCGGCCCGACCTCAACCCCGGCATCGACATGGTGGGGGGGACGAGCCTTCTGTACGAGATCCAGCCTCCCGAGGGGGGGCAGTACACGGAGAACCTCGCCGAGCAGGTGGCCGCGTCGCTGAAGAAGCGCGTCGACCCCGACGGGTTGCGCAACCTGATCTGGCGTCCGCAGGGCAACACGCGACTGGAGATCCAGATGCCGCTGACGCGGCAGTCGGGCCAGGCCGAGGCGACGCGCCAAGCGTTCGCCGACGCCCAGCGGCAGTTGGAGGCGACGAACGTCCGCCCCGGCGCGGTGCTCGATGCGGTCGAGAAGAAAAAAGGCGACGAGCGCCGCGCCGCGTTCGAGCGCCTCGCCATGGGCAGCGAAGCCCGCCAGACGCTTTTCGGCGCCCTCGCCTCGACGTTCGACCGCGTGCAGGCCGCGAAAGAGAAGAAAGACGCCGCCGCCCAGGCGCGGGCGGAGCTGGAATACGACAAGCTCAAGCGGCAGATCACCGAAACAAACCTCAGCAGCGCCGAGCTGGAAACCATCGCGACGCTCGAGAACGCCCAGACGCGCGAGAAGCGGCTGGCCGAGCTGAAGCAGCGGTGGAAGGACTTCCCGCAGCGCCTGGCCGCGATCGACGCATTTCTCGAGGCTCAGGCGAAGTTTGAGAATGTCCAGGGCACGCTCGACGACGCGTCGGATCTCAAGCGTCTGCTCCG
>JBBSLV010000073.1:0-12054 GCA_038233535.1 Tepidisphaerales bacterium
CCGATCCTCGAGAAGACCGGGCTGCCCTACGCGAGCCAGACGCCCGGCCGGATGCACGCGTGCGGGCATGATGGGCACACGGCGACGCTCGTCGGCGTCGCATCGCTGCTGAAGGACATGGCCGACCGATTGCCCGTGTGCGTGAAGCTGATGTGGCAACCGGCCGAGGAGGGCGGCGGGGGGGCGGCGCGGCTCGTCGAGGCGGGCGTGCTGGATGGCCGGCTTGGGCCGAAGGTGAGCGCGGTGTTCGGGCTGCACGGGTGGCCGGGGATGAAGGTGGGTCTCGTCGCGACGAAGGGCGGGGCGCTGCTGGCGGCGACCGACACGTTCAACGCGACGTTCGTCGGCAGCGGGTGTCACGGCGCGTTCCCGCACCTGGGCCGCGACCCGATCGTCACCGCGTGCGAGGCCGTCATCAGTTTGCAGAAGTTCGTCAGCCGCGAACTCGACCCGACCGAGCCCGGCGTCGTCACCGTCGGCAAATTCAACGCGGGCACGGCGACGAACATCATCCCCGACGAAGCGAGAATCGAAGGCACCGCCCGCACGCTCACCGCCGCCGCGCGCAAGCAGGTCCGCGAGGCGATCGATCGCCGCTGCCAGGGCATCGCCGACGCCAACGACTGCGATTTACGGTTCGAGTGGATCGACGGCTATCCCCCGACGATCAACGACCCCGCGATGGCCGATTACGTCGCCAAGGTCGCGCGCGAGACGCTGGGCGAGGAGCGTTTCGTCCCCGTCGCCCACCCGAGCATGGGTGGTGAAGACTTTGCATATTACCTCGAAAAAGTGCCCGGCTGCTTCTTCCTTGTCGGCGTCGAGCCGCACGACCGGAGCAGCTACCCGTCGCTGCACAGCGATCGCTTCGACTTCACGGACGCGGCGATCGAGGTGGGGATGCGGATGTTCATGGCGCTGGTGACCGATTTTCGACCAGAAGCAACTCGCGGGGTATAATTTCGCTATGACCGTCGCCACCCCCATGTTCGCAGCTTCGGGACAAGCCAGGCGGCTGTTCACCGTGCGCGAATTCGAGCAGATGGGGGAAGCCGGCATCATCAATGGCCGCTACGAGCTGGTGCATGGGGAGGTCATCGAAATGGCGGCCGTCGGAAACGCTCATTCAATGGCAGTGGAAGACCTTCGTGATGCCCTTCGCGCCGCCTGGCCTCACCCAAAGTTTATTCGGACGCAGGCGACGCACCGCTTTGACGAGCATTGGGCGCCGATGCCAGACTTGGCCTTGTTGAAGCAGAAGCCCGTTCCCGGTGCGCAGATCGACGAGTTACCCGTGTTGGTCGTGGAAGTGAGCGATGAAACGCTCAGCTACGACCTGGGTTCCAAACGGTTGGGTTATGCGCAGGCGGGGGTTCCGGACTACTGGGTGGTGGACGTGAAGCGACGGCGCATCCGCGCGTTTCGACGCCCAGACCCCTCGGCCATCGACGCCGAGCACGCCTATCTCGACGAAATCGTCGCGGACGCCGGCGGCACGATTTCACCTCTGGCGATTCCGACGCTTCAGGTCGCAATTTCCGACGTGTTGCCGACCGCGGGGGCGTAGCTCGAAGCGAAGCGTTATTTGCCGGCCAGCTCGCGGACGCGCGCGATCACTTCATCCAGCGCAACCATCTCCGCGTCGGGCGATTTCCGGGGCTTCAGCTCGACCTTGCCTTCTTTCAACCCGCGGTCCCCGACGGTAAGTCTCACCGGGATGCCAATGAGATCCGCGTCGGCGAACTTCACGCCCGGTCTCGCGTCACGGTCGTCGAGCAGCACGTCGATGCCGGCGCTCGTCAGCTCCGCGTAGAGCTGGTCGGCGGCGGCTTTCACGTCGCCATCGTATTTGATGGGGGTGATGACGACGCTGTACGGCGCAATTGCGGGGGGCCAGATAATGCCTCGCTCGTCGTGCAGCGCTTCGACGGCGGCGATCAGGATTCGGCCGATGCCGATGCCGTAGCAGCCCATGATCATCGCATGACTTGCGCCTTTGTCGTCGAGGAACGTCGCGCCCAGCGATTGCGAATACACCGTGCCGAGCTTGAACACGTGGCCGATCTCGATGCCTTTCTGCGCGATTAGCTTCCCACCATCGTTTTTAGGTGACGGGTCGCCGGCGGCGGCGTTGCGGATGTCGGCGACAAGCGTCTGTTTCGGGTCGGCGAGGTTGTCGCCGCACTCGCGGAACCAGTTGAAGTGTTTGACGTGGTAGTCGGTCTCGTTGGCGCCGGTGGCCCAGAAGCCGCCTTGCGCGGCGTCGGGATCGATCACCACGACGGTGTCCAGGCGCTTCACCGCTTCATCGGGGCCGCAGAAGCCGATTGCCCATGTCTCGCGAACTTGCGGCGTGTCGAGCATGGTGATCTCGTCGACGTGGAAGGTCTCCTTCACGGCGCGCTTCAGCTTCGCTTCGTTGACGTCGTGGTCACCTCGCACCACCGCGACGACCCAAGTGGGGTGCGCGAGGTTCTCCGGACGATCGCCCAAGCCCACGGCTGAGCCGTGGGCTTCCGCGCCGTGGGCGTCGGTCGTGCGGAAGACGAGCGTCTTGAGCATGTTTTTCGGCTTGACCTTTAAAAAAGCGCCGACCTCTTCGATGGTCGGGAGGTTGGGCGTGTGGACGCGCTCCAACTCACCCGTCGGCGCGGCGCCGAACGTGTGCTCGCGGGGGCCGATTTCGGCCTTCTCGACGTTGGCGGCGTAGTTGCCCTTGTCGCTGGTGACGATGGTGTCCTCGCCGGCCTCGCACGCTGCCATGAACTCGTGGCTCGCGCTGCCCCCGATCGGTCCGGCTTCGGCCTCGACGATGACGAACGGCAGCCCGCAGCGCGTGAAGATGCGCTGGTAGGCGCCGTACATGTCGTCGTAGGTCTGATCGAGCGAGGGGATATCCGCGTGGAAGCTGTACGCATCCTTCATCAGGAATTCGCGGACGCGCAAAAGCCCGAAGCGGGGGCGTTCCTCGTCGCGAAACTTCGTTTGGATCTGATAGAGCGAGAGCGGGAGCTGCTTGTACGAGTTGACGTGGGCGCCGACCATTTCCGTGATCACTTCCTCGTGCGTGGGCGCCAGGACCATCTTTCGGCCGTGCTGGTCGGTGAGGCGGAACATCAATCCGCCGTATTTTTGTTCGCGGCCGGTGCGCTGCCACAGCTCGATGGGATTCATTGCCGGCAGGAGCAGTTCGGCGGCGCCGATCCGGTTCATCTCCTCGCGCACGATTGCCGCGGCTTTCTGTAATGCCCGTAACCCCAGCGGGAGAAAGTCATACATTCCCGCAGTGAGCTGACGGATGAGCCCGGCGCGCAACATCAGTTGGTGACTGACGATCTGCGCGTCGGCAGGCACTTCCTTCTGCGTCGGGATGAGCGTCTGGCTCCACTTCATGTCGGTCCTTTTCGGGGTTGGCGATCGTCGGAAGGGGGACTAAAGTAGTCACGCTGGACTTTTCGTCAAAGGCGTCGCCAGCGCCTCGAAGTGATTTCCCCCAAGTGGTCGATACAGGATCCATTGGACGGCAGGGTTGAGATTTTGAAAGCCGGTGCTCAATCCCCCTTGCCGGAGGTGAGGTTCCTCGGCTATACCAATAGGGACACTTAAACGGTTTGCACACGTTGGTGGGTGAGAAAATGCCAATCCCCCGCGTGTCCGACATGCCGATGTCAGAGTAATATTCCGAGCATCAAAGGACAACCCGCGCCAGCGGATCACGCGTGCCCCGTAGCGCACGCGCAGGAGCTTTTCACGTTGCTTACACGTTCAAACCGCACGCTCGTCGCCGCGACCCGATCCGTCATTGAAGCGCTTGAAGGGCGCCGGCTTTTGGCCGGCGACTCGACCACCTCATTCGCGCTTCCTTTCGAGCTCGACTTCGACCGCACGCGCGCGGGCGTCATCGATAAGGACGGCCAGGGCACCGGCCTCACCTATGTCCAGCCCAACAACCTCGGGAACGAGTACCAGCCGTCGCTGATCGACCTGTCGCCCGGGGAGGGGCTGCTGAAGATCACCAGCACGGGCAATGCGTCGGCGGGCGGGAACTTTGGCGCGGACAACACGCTGACGAACGGGCTGCAAATGCAATTCTACGCCGGCAAGGCGTGGACGATGAGCGCGCGGCTCAAGGGCCCGCTGGGGTTCATCGACACGCCTGCCGAGCAGGGCGGAATCATGTTCGGGCCCGACCAGGAGAACTACGTCAAGCTCGTCGCCGCCGCCACGCCTGATGGGACGCGCCTCCAGTTCATTGACGAACAGAAGATCGTCGGCGGGTATCGGCGGAACCTGGGCCCGTCGGGGTCGCTGACGAATATCGGCAACTTCGCGGACATCCAGACGCTGGACCTGATCATGTCCGGCGACCCCGCGGCACGGACGATCCGCGCGTACTACCGCATCAACGGCGGTGAGCTCGTGAAGATCGACGCCGAACTCGTCCTCGACGCCGACAAAGGCGGCGCGTTCTTCCAGACTGAGTTCGCCCGCGCCGGGCTGATCGTCATGCACAAGAACAACGAAAGCCCCGTGACGGTGGCTTTTGACCGGTTCGAGGTGAAGCGCGGCGGGCCTGGCCTGTCGCGCCCGGACGTGACCGCGACGCGCCCAATCAACGGCGCCGTCAACGTCACGCGCGATTCATTCATCGCCGCCGACGTCTTCCTCCCCAACCCCGGCGAGGGAATCAACCCGAACACGCTTACCTCGCGCACCGTGAAGCTCTACCGCACGAGCGACGGCGTTGACATTGCCGCGACGTTGAACACGTCGGCGGCGGGCGATGCGCTGGTGCTCCAGCCGAGCGAGCCGCTGGCAGCGAACACGAAGTACACCTTCGCCGTCACCAACGGCTTGCAGGACACGTCCGGGCAACCGTTCTTCCCGTACACGGCGACGTTCACGACCGGCACGAGCCTCGGCTCGGGCGGGTCGGGCGAGGGATTCGACAAGGTCGGGCTGTCCACCGCGATGAACCAGTCGTTCAGCGGGGTGACGGTCGGCCCGGACAACCGGCTGTACGCGACGACCCTGACGGGCCACATCTTCCGCTACGACATCCTCGCCGACGGCACGCTCAGCGAACCGTTCGTCATCAGCACCGTCCGCCAGCGCAACGGCGGGCCGAGGTTCATCACCGGGCTGGAATTCGACCCCGCCTCGACGCCCGACAACCCGATGGTGTGGATCACGCACGGGCAGGCGGCCTACGAGAACGCGACGGACTACACGGGCACGATCAGCCGGCTTGCGGGATCGAAGTTGCAGTTCTATACCGACATGGTCGTCGGGCTGCCGCGGTCGATCCGCGACCACCTGACCAACCAGTTGAAGTTCGGGCCCAACGGCAAGCTGTACTTCATGCAGGGGAGCAACTCGGCGCTGGGGGCGCCGGACAATGCGTGGGGGCTGCGAGAGGAGCACATGCTGAACGCGGCGGTGCTCGTGGCCGACACGCGGGCGCTCGTGCGTCGCGCCGAGGCCGGCGAGGGGGCGCTGGACGTGAGCCTCTCGACGTACGACCCGTTCTCCCCGATCGCGCCGCTGGGGATTTGGGCGACGGGAGTGCGCAACGCTTACGACCTGGTGTGGCACAGCAACGGAAATCTGTACGTCCCGGCCAACGGCTCCGCCGCTGGAGGCGCCACGCCCGCCACGCCCGCCGCGCCGTTCAGCTGCAGGAACGGCATCGACTTCAAGACGAATGGCGCCTACACCGGCCCGGCAGTCCCAGGCATCGACCGCGTTGACGAGGCGCAGAACGACTACCTCTTCCGCGTCGAGTACGGCGGCTACTACGGCCACCCCAACCCCGCGCGCTCGGAATATGTCCTCAATGGCGGCAACCCGACGAGCGGCGCGGACGCCAACGAAGTCCCCAGCTACCCCGTCGGCACGCTGCCCGACCGCAACTACCGTGGCTCGGCGTTTAACTTCGGGAAGAACGTCTCGCCCAACGGCGCCATCGAGTACCGCAGCGACCAGTTGGGCGGCACGCTCCAGGGCAAGCTCCTGGTCGTTCGTTACAGCGGCGGCGACGATATCGTCGCGCTGGATGTCGACGCGCAGGGCAACGTCACCGGCCAGACGACCGTCACCTCGCAGCTCGTCGATCCGCTCGATCTCGTGGAAGATCGGCGCACCGGCAACCTGTACGTCGTCGAGCACGGCGCGGCGCGGATCACGCTGCTGCGACCGGGCGTCGCGCCGACGACGCCGAACCTCGCATTGAGCACGATGCTCCGCGTGTTCAACGACGTGCGCGGGGGGGCGGCTTCCAAACCCGGCTTCTTCCGCATCACCAACACGGGCAACGGCGATCTGGTCGTCCCCGCCGGCGGCATCTCGCTCACGGGCACGCACGCCGATGAGTTCACATTCACGTCCCGCCCCACGGGCCAGATCACGCTCACGCCGGGTCAGTCGCTGAGCATCGGCGTCGCGTTTGACGCGAGCAGTTCGACGTCGATCGGCGTTAAGGACGCGCGGGTCAACGTCAACAGCAACGACCCCGACCAGCCCCTGCGCCAGGTGCGCGTGCGCGGCTTCGCGATGGGCGGGCTGGGCGGCTCGAACGAGCCGTCGCTCCAGCGCGTGCTCGAGCTGTACAACATCCCCGTGAGCGTCGGGGATTCCGACCCGTCGACCGTCGCGCTCGACAATCCCCCGGCCACGCCCAACGACGAAGTGTCGCTCCAGCGGATGGTCAAGGCCGGACCGGGCCCGGTCACGATCGAGCCGATGGCGGTCTTCGGACTGGAATCCAACCCCGCCGTCGAGTTCGGGTACTACGAGCCGGGCACGCCCAGCGAGCGGACGAGTTTATTCGAGATTGCCACGAGCGATTTCCAGTCGGTCAACCCGATCGCGCTGGGCTCGACGCAGTTCGACCCCGGTTCCGCCGCCTTCGGGTTCTACGCCATCTGGCCGGGCAAGCAAAATCCCGACGGCACGAGCCGCGAAGGGTTCACCGAAGACGTGCTGAACCTCTGGGAAGCCGACGAATCGCTGCGCCATAAGGTGCGCTTCTACCCGCTAAAAAACTCCGCCGGCGCCATCGTCGACAACGCGTACATCATGGCCCAGGAGGAGGCCGATGGCGCGGGCGACAACCAGGATCTCGTCGCGATCATCCACAACGTCACGCTCGCGCCGGGCGCGGGGCCGGAGCTGGGGCTGACGAACCTCGCGGGCGGGCCATACGCCGACCGCATGGCATTCAACAAGATTACCGTACTCAATGAGACGATCCCTGATGAAGTGCACAACGTGAACAAGGTGCGCGTCCGCAACACCGGTGACGCGAATCTGATCATCAACTCGCTGCTGGTTAGCGGGCGGTATGAGCTGCTGAACCCGCCGGCGGCGGGGACCGTGGTTGCGCCGGGCGCGTTCGTCGACGTGGCCGTGCGCTTCACGGCGAACACGGGCTCAATCCACAACGGCACGCTCGTCATCAATACCAACGACGCCGACGAAGGGCAGAAGGTTGTCAAGCTCGCCGGCTTCCGGCAGACCGTGACCGAAGGCGATCGCGAGCCCACGCTCCCGCAGATCGGGCAGATCCTCGGCTACGGCACCGTCTTCGTGTACGACGGGCAGGAGCTGAACACGAACGGGCTGAACTCCGCGATCGGCGACGAGGTTTTGGCCGAATATTGGAAGCGCGCCGACGTGCACCAGCCCGTCACCGTGCGCCAGCTCGCGGCGTTCCGCACGCAAGGCGAGGAGACCGTTGTCGGCTGGCACCGAAAGGACAGCAACACCCGCAACACGCTGTTCACCTACGCCCACGGCGACAGCCAGCGCCTCTTCCCGCGCGACGCGGCAACAGGCGAGCCTGCCGTGGACAACTTCAACCCGGGCAACGACACGTTCGGCTTCCGCATCGACAACGCATGGAGCGACCACACGAAGAACCCGCAGGAGGTCGAGACGCCTGACAAGAGCTACGGGCATTCGATCCGTTTCTACCCCGCCCGCGACCGCGAGGGCGAATTCATTCCTGATAGTTGGCTGATGGCGATGGACTATTTCGGCGTGAATTACGATTACAACGACAACGTCTACCTCATCACCAACATGCGCCCCGAGCTTTTGCCGCCGACGCCGGGCGGGTTCAATGCGTTCCAGGACTCCACCGGCGTGCAGCTCAACTGGGCGGACAACACCAACGATGACCTGCTCGGCTACTACGTCTTCCGCTCGAACAACGGCAACGGCGGGTTCAAGCGGTTGAACAACACGCCCATCACCGATTCGGAATTCCTCGACCAGGCGATCACCGACGGGTCAAAGGCGTTTTACCGTGTGATGGCGGTGACGACGAGCGGCGCGACGTCGGTCGTCGCATCCGCGGCAACGCCGGTTGTGTAAAGGATAAAGCCTCGTGCTTCTTACGACGCCATGTTCGTAAAAGACAGGCTCACTTGAAACGACAACTGCTCGAGCTGCACCGCCAGGTCCACCGCGTTGAGCGCGATCTCGGGCGGGACGGTGATCGACACGGGCGCGAAGTTCAGCAGCCCCCGGACGCCCGCCTCGACGAGCTGGTCGGCGACGTCCTGCGCGTTGTCGGCGGGGACGGCGAGAATCGCAAGGCGGATGTTCTTCTCGCGCACGGTTGCCGCCAGCTCGTCCAGCCCCTGAATCGTGAACGACGCCTGCTTCCTGCCCACCTTTGCCCCGTCGGCGTCGAAAACGGCGGCGAGCCGGAAACCCTTCTGGTCGAACCCGCGATACGCCATCAGCGCGCGCCCCAGGTTGCCCGCGCCGACGAGCAGCACGTTCCACGTCTTATCCGTGCCCAGAATGCGCCGGACCTGCCCGATCAGGTCGTCCACGCGATACCCGATGCCTGGATGCCCGAACTGCCCGAAGTAGGCGAAGTCCTTGCGCACCTGCGCGTCGGTCAGCCCCAAACTCTCGCCAAGCTGTTTGCTGGAGATCGTGCGGCGGTCCTTCTTTTTGAAGGCTTCGAGCTGCCGCAGGTAAAGGCTGAGCCGGCGGACAGCGGGGTTGGGAACGAGGTCCGAACGAGGCTGCTCCATGCGGCTCCCATGTGACTGACGAGCGAGGACGACGCCGGCGCGACGCGCCGATTAAAGATTATTCGATTATCCCCGAACGGCGCAAGTGCGGTCAAGCCGGCTGGGTCCGCTGTCCGCATGCACGCGGGAGCGGGCGCAGCGGAGTCCGGAATATCAACAGGAGTTCTCCGCGCGACACATTACCGCTCCGGCCACGCCTGCCCGGTCAAACGCTCGTACGCTTCGGCGTAGCGCTTCCGCGTGCCTTCGACGACGTCGTCGGGCAATTGCGGGGCGGGCGGGGTTTTGTCCCACGGCTGGGATTCGAGCCAATTGCGCACGAACTGCTTATCGTAGCTGGGCTGGTCGCGGCCCGGGTGATATTGGTCGGCGGGCCAGAATCTCGATGAATCGGGCGTGAGGACTTCGTCGATGAGGATCAGCCGGCCGTCGGGGAGGGCGCCGAACTCGAATTTCGTGTCGGCGATGATCACGCCGCGCGTGGCGGCGTAGTCGGCGGCTTGCTGATAGAGCGACAGCGTGCGCTGCCGCAGCACGGATGCGACGTCCTCGCCCACGCGCCGCGCGGCCTCGTCATAAGGAATATTGATGTCGTGGCCGCTCTCCTCCTTGGTGGCGGGCGTGAAGATGGGCTCGGGGAGCTTGTCGCACAGGTGCAACCCCGGCGGAAGCTTTACGCCGCACACGGTCTGCGTCTGTTGGTACTCCTTCCACCCCGACCCCGCGAGATACCCCCGCGCGACGCATTCGATCGGCACGACGTTCGCCTTCTTCACGAGCATCGATCGGCCGGCGAGCTGGTCGCTGAACGGGCGGACGCTTGGCGGATAGTTCTCCACGTCCGTCGCGATGAGGTGATTCTCGAACTGCTCGGCGAACCTGCCGAACCAGAACAAGCTCAAGGCCGTGAGAATTCTTCCCTTGCCGGGAATGCCGTTGGGCATGATGCAGTCGAACGCGCTGATGCGGTCAGACGCGACGATCAGCATCGCGTCGCCGAGGTCATACACGTCGCGAACCTTCCCCCGGCGGACGGAAAACGGGAGGGAGCTTTCGTAGAGGATGTCCGGCATCGGCAGAAATCTATGCGGTCGCCGGACGAATGCAAATGCCGGTTCCACCTGTTTCCCCCGGTTTTGAGGGAGCGGCGGGAGCGGTTACGATGCGCCGAGGGAATTGGTCAGCAGGCGGCGGCACCGGTTTTAGCTTCGTATGTCCATCAAGTTTGAAATCTATCGCGAGGGGAGCAGGGTCACCTCGTTCGCGCCCGTCGGCGCGATTGTGGTCGGCCCGGAGAGTGTCCCGATCGCCGGCGAGGTGAAGTTTGAGGACGGGCTGCTCATCGCCCCGCGCCCCGACGAGCACGCGGTCGGCGTGTCGCTCATGTGGGACGCCGGCCCGATCGGCGCGTACCACTTGGAAACAACCCGACTTCAGCCGCGCCAGAAGCCCTACATTCTCAACGTCGAGCTCGCCCGTTTCCGCTTGATGCGCATCGTGCAGAAGCAGGAAGACTGGAACCTCTTCGACTTTCCCAAGGCTGAGAAGTTCTCCGTCATGTTCCGTGAAAGCCAGTCGTTGCTGGCCGAGGCGCTGGGGAAGCTTCACATCGCGCAGGAGGCGTCGATGCTGGCGGATCGCTCGCTGGAGCTGGCGATTGATCTCTCCGAGCAGCTCGCCTGCTTCCACGGCGACCTGTTGCTTAACCGCCGCCGCGCGGCCGGCGCATTCGTGAAGCACGTCGTCGGATGCCGGGTGGATTCGCAGAT
This sequence comes from Tepidisphaerales bacterium, assembly GCA_038233535.1. Lineage (GTDB taxonomy): Bacteria > Planctomycetota > Phycisphaerae > Tepidisphaerales > Tepidisphaeraceae > DASYWJ01. The sequence goes on from JBBSLV010000073.1 coordinate 10,820, forward strand.
CCAGAACGAAAAGTACAAGGAAACGCTCTCAACGGAATTCGACTACGCCGTCCTGCCCATGAGCTGGAAGCAGCTCCAGCCGCAGGAGGGGATGTTCTTCACGGATGAAGTGGACGAGTGGGTTGAGTTCCTCAGCAAGAAGCGAACGCCGATCATCGCCGGGCCGCTCATTAGCCTGGCCGACACGGACGTGCCGGACTGGATGTTCATCTGGGAGCACGACTTCGACACCCTGCGCGAGCTGGCGTATGAGTACGTGCAGAAGGTCGTCGCGCGCTACCGCAAGGCGGTGGGGGCGTGGAATGTCGTCGCCGGGCTGCATACGAACACCGCGTTCTCGCTCAGCTTCGAGCAGATCATCGAGCTGACGCGCCTGCTCGTCTCGCAAGTCAAATCGCTCCTGCCCAACGCGAAGACGCTCGTCACCATCACTCAACCGTTCGGGGAATACCACGCGAAAAGCGCCACCGGCGTCCCGCCCATGCTGTACGCGGAAATGGTCGCACAGGCGGGCATTAATTTTGAAGCGTTCGGCATCGAGCTGGAAATGGGCGTGCCCACGCAGGGCCGCTTCACGCGCGACCTGTTCCAGCTCAGTTGCATGCTCGACAAGTTCTCGACGCTGGGCCGGCCGGTGTATCTCACGGCCGTCTCCGCGCCGGCGCGCTACGCCGCCGACCCGAGCGACAACTCCCGCGGCTCGCTCGACCCCGCGCAGGCCGGGCGCTGGCATCGGCCGTGGGATCCGCAGCTCCAGGCCGAGTGGATGGACGCGGTCTACAAGCTGGCGATGAGCAAGCCTTACGTCGAGAGCATCGCGTGGGGGAACCTGGCCGATCTGAGTCACACCGTTCCCGCCGGCGGGTTGATGGACGACATGCTCAAGCCCAAGCCGTCATTCATGAAGATTCAGGAGCTGCGCGAGAACTTCCACAAGTGGCATGCGAACAAGCAGCCGAAGACGCCATGAAACGCCGGCGGGCGCCTGAGGTGTGGACGGGTTCGCAGCGCGGCGTCCTCCTCGTGCTGCTCGCCGGATTGCTGGTCTATCTGATCGTCCGCAGCCTACTGAATCCGCTGTACGTCAGCGACCCCCAACCGGCGCGTCCATCCCGCTACGACGAACTCGCCGACCGGATCGACCCCAACACCGCCGACTGGCATACCCTGGCGGCGCTGCCGGGGCTGGGCGAGAAGCGCGCCAAGACCATCATCGAGTATCGCGACGCATTCAC